>CAXSIG010000875.1:0-2009 GCA_964237255.1 uncultured Bryobacteraceae bacterium | reverse complement strand
CATAGAAGACGATGGCTTTCCGTCCAGCCGGACGCGCTGATGCGGGCTGAATGGACGAGCCTTTTGGCACGCCCACCTCAACGGATGTGGGAGCGTTACGCAAGGGCAGGTACAACATATACTCGCGCGTTCCCGGAGGCATGCTGCTTGCGATCACTGCATTGTTATCCGGAAATTTGGTAGGCGATCCGATGCCCACCCATCGCCACTTTCCCGCGTCGGTCTTGGCGTATAAATCCAAGCCGCTGGCTGCGATCGCGGTCTGGTTCGGACCGGCCAGGTTCTTGTTCGTGAGTGTCCATCGGGCGCTGAGAGACGGCGCATCGGACAGAAACCGAATGGCTACACCGGCTGAATCCCGGCTGAGATCCCAGACCGCTTTCCGCACCACGGTTTCGGCGCGAAGGGGAAGACGATCGTAGGGAGCCTTTTGGTCTTTGAATCCCAGACCTTCGACAGACAGTGTCTTCACATCGTGCCACTCGCGCTCGAGTTGCGGTTTATCCTGAGCTAGCAGCGGTGCGCTTAGGGCGGCAATGAAGTGTCGGCGGTTCATCATTGACGCCAAGTTTATCGCTCGTTCAGTTTTAATTCCACCGACTGCTTTCCACCTTCCGTGACCGTGACGCGTTGCCCGGAGTACTGCGACAGCACCGCGGGATTGCGGTACTCTACATTGCTGGGGTCGCGGAGGGCGTAGGCTGTGTATTCGCCCGGCGCTACGGAGCCGATAAGAAACTTGCCGTTCGCATCCGTTGCGGCGGAAAGAACGGGAGCGAATGCCTCCCCGCCATTCCGAATCAAGAGCACCGGCGCGCTTGGGATGGGCTTGTCCTGAACGCTTACCGTGCCGCTTACTTCACCACCGTTCCAGCCAATTACGATTTCGAGAGGGGCAACCGCGCCCGTTGCCGGAATGTTCAAGGGCGCCGTGAAGACATCCAAACCGCCAGCCCGCGCGGACTTGACGAAGTACGGAGCAGGAGCCATTACCGTGACTCCGAAATCTCCCGCCGATGTGGGAGACAATCCGAAATCGAGCGAGTTCTTCACTCCCGTGATGGTGATGGGTTTAGTGATTGTTTCGTCAGGCACTAAGCCGATGGACACACTGGAAACATTGAGTGGGGCGCCTTCTTTCTGTTCGACGGTTACATGCCCGGTGATTAAGACTCCAGGCGCGGGCGAAAGCGTCACGCCATCCAGATCTGCCCCGCTCACGGCGATCAATTCCGACGCGAGGATCCGTCCAGACCCATCCTGTCCCGTTGCGGAGAGAGTGTATTGTCCGGGCGGAACGCCGGTGATTTCGAAGCGGCTACCGGCGAGTTTGACCGGAAACCCATTGGCACCGAAAGCTTCCGCTGCAAAGCGCGGGGCCAACGCGACCGACAGGTTGACGATGTCCGCCGCGCCGTTCACCTTACCCTGAATACGGAAGACAGGCTCCGGCACCAAGCGGAAATCGGCCTGCTGCGCCGCGCCGCCTTCCAGATCCAGCGGCACCGCAGCCGGCAAACTATTCGCGCCAGGGAAAAACTGCCTGGTGTACATGGTTTCGTCAGAGGCGTCCTGCGCTTTGGCGAAAGCGCTCACGAAGTATCTGCCGCTCATCAGCGATGCAGCCCGGTACTGGCCCCGGTCATCAGTGACTGTTGAAAAAGCGGGAAACATGACGCGCCTTCCGCCCTGAATATCAGAACGAATCAACTGAATCGACGCGCCCGCGATCGGGTCGCCATTCTCATCCGTTACCGTTCCGGTCAGTGTTGCGAAGGGTCGAAGACGGAAGTTGATGTCGGTAATGTCGGCGGCGACCGCGAAGCCGAAACCTTTCGCATAGTCCTGCTTCGGAAAACCTCGGCGTTCGGCCGTCAGTTGATACACGCCTTGTTTCAGTCCGTTGAACTCGAAATGGCCGCCGCCATCCGACATAGCGGCTTGTGTTCCTTGGGGCCCCTGCGAGCCGCCGACATAGCGGAGGGAAACTCCCGCCCGCCGCACGGGTT
>CAXSIG010000874.1:0-2030 GCA_964237255.1 uncultured Bryobacteraceae bacterium | reverse complement strand
CTAAGTCCGCCGAACGATCCATCGCTATTGCGACGATCGAACCCGGACCGGCCCCGCGCCGTTGAAGTCGCGTCGCAAGCCGCGCCGCCCGGTCAAGCAGTTGAGCGTACGTGTACTCAATCCCAGGCGATCTGACTGCGACGCGGTCAGAGGGGATCAGACAATTGGCTACAGAAACCGGTGGCCGGAAATAGGTGAGAAGCTCGGCGTCAAGAAACGTGTATTTTTCGGGATCATATGTAAAACCTTGAGGTTGAGAGTTGAGATGGAGCACGGCATCGCAATCATTCGTGTCTACCTGGACCGCGTCTTCCAGCGCATCCAAATATGCGGTGCGAACTGCCGACTCTCCGATTTGAAATGAGTGGAGGCGAACCGCAACCAGATTCGAACCTTGAACCCCGACCGTGACCTCGGGACCGGTCACCCTTCCTCGAAACAACTCGAACAGTGCCGTAAGCAGAGCGACTTCAGAGGCTTGCGGGTAGCTGAATTGAGAAAACATTTACTAGTTTACGACAGGGGTTTTCCCTGGCGTGTGAGCCGTGACAGAGTTGCTAACGAGCGTAAATAGTCCCGAAGCGGTCGAGCGGGGGTTCCCCATACCGGTTCGCCCGCTCGCACAATCTTTGATGTCAAAATGCCCGCTCCGGACCCTACAACCGCCCCCGCTTCGATGCGCGCTTTATCGCCAACGCCAACCTGACCGCCGACGATTGCATAATCGCCGATGGTCACGCCGCCCGATAAACCCGTTTGAGCGGCAATCACCACATGGTTCCCGATGTTGCAGTTGTGCCCAACGTGTACTTGATTATCGAGTTTCACTCCATTGCCGATGCGCGTCACGCCAAGGGCTGCGCGATCAATACAGGTGTTTGCGCCGATTTCGACGTCGTCTCCGATCTCCACCAGTCCCACTTGCGGAAACTTAACGTATCGGCGATTTTCATCAAGTGCGAAACCGAAACCGTCCGCGCCGATTACAGCTCCCGAGTGGATCACCGCGTTCTTTCCGATTCGCACTCGGCCGTAAACGGTGACGTTCGGATGTAAGACGCTTCCTTCTCCGATGGTCACTTGAGATCCGACGAAGCAGCCAGCGCCGATCGAAACTTTGGGCTCCAGCCTAAAGTCTTCAGCGACGGTTGCCGATGGATGAATACCGGCTGGGAAATTAGGTGGAAATAGAATGGCGAGCGCTTGTGCAAACAAGCGCCGCGGATCCGAGGAACGAATGAGACATTGGTTGGACGATTGGTAATCGGGAGGAACAATCAGGCATCCGGCTGCACTGGAAGCAGCCTTGGGGTAAGATTTCGGCGATGCCGCGAAGGAGAGATCACTGGGTTGAGCTGTGTCGATAGGAGCCGCACCTGTGACGTCCGGATCGTAGTCCCCTTCGGCCTTTGAAGCGAGTAGGGCGGCCAGCGCTGAAACTTTCATCTTTCACTTATTATCCGGTGCGAGTCACGGTGGGCGGTTTACATTAAGAGCGATGAGCTATATCGCTCCGACAGCGCGCGTCCATCCGGACGCGAAAATCGGCGAGGGTTGCCGCATCGGAGAATTCTGCGTGGTGGAGGAGGACGTCGTCCTTGGCGCGGGGTGTGTTCTGGAGCCGTATGTCTATGTAAAACGCTGGACGACGATGGGCGAGCGCAATTCAGTCTCGTCTGGGACGGTGTTGGGCTCCGATCCTTTGGACAAGAACTTCACTGGCGAGCGGAGTTTTTTACGCATCGGTGACGGGAACACGATTCGTGAGCATTTCACAATTTCTCGGGCCACGAAGCCGGAAGGTGTGACGGTGATCGGGAATGGTAACTACGTAATGACTGCCGGGCATATCGCTCACGATTGCCGGATCGGGAATGAGACGGTGGTGTGCAGCAATGTACTGATTGCCGGGTATTGCGAATTGGGAGACAGGGCTTATCTTTCTGGCGGCGTGATGGTCCATCAGTTTTGCCGTATTGGAAGGCTGGCGTTAGTGAGCGGGAACACGCGCGTCAATTTGGACGCTCCAC
>CAXSIG010000873.1:0-2033 GCA_964237255.1 uncultured Bryobacteraceae bacterium | reverse complement strand
AGTTATCAAGCGCCTGCGTCTCGTTGTCCATCACCGTGGGTTCGGAAGCCGCCAGATTCGGAAGGTTCTGTCCGTTGTAGCTGCGTAAGCGATCCAGCAACGCGGCGGAATCTGTCGTAAAGTCATGCAGCACGCGCAAACCATTGCCGAGCGTATAAATCCCTACACGGTCATTCGGTTGAATAGTTTGTAAGAACTTGACTACCTGTTGACGAGCGTAAGCCTGATCCTCCCACCGGGTGTTCAACGCATCCAGCAGGATAATGGTGACGCTGGACGGTGTACCCGCGCGTTGCTCCAACTCATTCGTGAACAAATTCGGAGGCAGCTTCTGCGGCGTGGAGGGAAGCTTCCCATTCGATTCCACCGAAAACGCCGCAATCTTCTGGAGCTTGCCGTTGTCCTTGATCTGAAAGTCTTCGCGCTTCAGATCCGCGACCGGTTGTCCTTTATGGTCTTGAGCGATGACGCTCACCTGCACCAGCCTGGTGGTGGATCGGAGGATTACCGGCGCATCCTGTGCCGCCATCGACAGCACTCCGGAGAGAAGTAGGGACGCGCTAGCAACTCCGCGTCGCGGAAAGGTGTGAATCGTCGGCATGATAAGAACTCCTCACCAGAGGACCAGCCTCTACATGGCTGAACCCCATCTCCATCCCCGCGTTGCGCAGATCCCGAAACTCATCGGGACCGACATACCGGACAATGGGAAGATGCTTGGGCGAGGGTCGCAAATATTGACCGAGAGTCAGGATATCCACATTGCTCCCGCGCAAGTCACGCATCACCGTGAGCACCTCGGCTGCCGTTTCCCCTAGCCCGAGCATCAACCCGCTCTTCACCGGCGTAGACGGCGAGAGTTCCTTCGCATACCGAAGCATCTCGAGCGAGCGCTCATACCGCGCGCCCAGTCGAACCTGACGATATAAGCGCGGCACCGTTTCCGTATTGTGGTTCAGCACATCCGGCGGACTGGGCCGCATCACCATTTCCATTGCGGCATGACTCCCTTGAAAATCGGGAACCAGCACTTCCACCTTGCAGCCGGGGATGCGTTCGCGAATCGCATCGATCGTCATCCGAAAAAGCTCCGCTCCGCCGTCTTTGCGGTCGTCTCGATTCACGCTGGTGACCACAGCATAGCGCAGTCCCATAGCGGCACAGGCTTCCGCAACACGCGCCGGTTCGTCATATTCCACAGGTAACGGACCGCCCTTCTGCACAGCGCAGAAACCGCAGCGCCGTGTGCAGACGTTGCCCAAAATCATGAACGTTGCAGTCCGGCGGTTCCAGCACTCCCCGATGTTCGGACAAGCCGCGCTCTCACACACTGTATGCAGTTTGAGCCCGGTAATCAGGTCTTTCAGGTCGCGGTAATTGTCGCCAACAGGGGCAGGCGCGCGCAGCCATGCCGGACGCACCGGCTTCGGCGCAAGAGTAACTAACACTACTTACAATGTAACGCCGTCTCCAGCATCAGGGACGGATCCCAATTCATCCAGCGCAATGTGGGGTCGTAAGCCCGTTCGGGGATCATTCCGATCAGCTCACTGCCGATCACAGAAATACCGCTCTCGCCCGAAAGCCGCTCCACCATCGCAAACACCTCCTGTAGCGGAGTTGCTTCGAAGTCGGTGGAGTTAATCGATACCTGAACCACTCCGCGCGATTCCAACGCCAACCCCAGCGCTTTCGCTCCAGGAAGCTTTCGCACGTGGGCGGCGATCTCCTGTGCCGCGCTGAGATTACGCGTAGCGAGCCATATGTTCCAAGCCACCAGGAAGCGGCGGGCACCGATTGCTACGGCGCCCGCCGTGGCGTGGCGGCCCTGTCCAGTGTCCGGCGCACCACCATCCCGCCGGATCCGCTCGAGTGGCCGCGTTCCCGCATGATCATAGAAGTAGGACGGCACGCCCCACCTCTCCCAAATTGCCTGCGCCGCCCGGTTGGCAACCGCAACGCAATCGGCCATGTCCGTATGCACTACCGGCACGAACGGCAGTACATCCAGCACGCCGATCCGGGGATGTACT
>CAXSIG010000872.1:0-2040 GCA_964237255.1 uncultured Bryobacteraceae bacterium | reverse complement strand
ACCAGGCCGCGCTTGTGTCGCAACGAAATAGAAAGGGGGTCTCCCGCAAATCTGATGGTGCTCAAGGGCTGCGCTGCTTCAGGTGATTAGGTAAAGGCAGAAGCCTGGTTCGAAGCAGAGAGAAGCCGGCGCGTCCATACATCTGCCTTTTGATGAGCTTTAATCGGTGCACCTGTCCCTCTACCTGTCCGCTGCTCCACGGTGAAGAGAATGCGGCGGCAACGGCGAATCGATCTTTCTCGATGCCTTTAACAAACGATGTGATCGCCGGAATCGCCGTACCGACAGCCCGACATTTCCATTGGAGAAATCCGGCATCATCGCGGTCGCGCATCAACGATGAGAAGTCTTGCACCAGGCTGTGGAGAACGTCGACAATAGGGTTGGCGGCAACGATCCCGCTGAGATGCTTCTTATCAATCGGGGAGAGATTACTGGGTTTCTTTGCCAGCATCGAGGCAAGCTGCCGGGGCGAAGAGAGGAGACGCTTCAACTTTGGTTTTCCCGAGGCAGTAACTTTTTGGAAGAATTTCGTTTCCGGAGTTCTGAAGCGAGCTATCAGGTTCGAGACTGTCATTCGGCACCCGCTATAGCCGATCTTCTGAATCTCGCGCCACAATTTAGTCGCATTGTGACACCCCTGGTTCCAACGTCGTTCCAGATGTTCGTAGAACGGATCCAGCTGTTTCACTTTCCGTTTGGCGTTGCGCGTTCTGGAAATTGACCCGCTCGCAGGAAGCGACGGACGGTCTTGCGAGTCAAGCCAAGGGCCTGCCCGATGGCACCTTGGGAGAGTCCGTCCTTGTGAAGGCTCAGAACCTCCGTGTAACGTTCGACTCGCCGGTTGCGGTTATCCAGCTTTTGTAATTCGGTGCGGCTCGGTGGTTTTGTTGGAAGCACCTCATCAACAGATTGTGGTTCGGCAACCTCTGTGTCCGTCTCAAGCGGCGCTGTGAGCTGTCTTTGTTGAAGAGTTCGTTCGACAGCCGCCGTGAGATTGCAAAGTAAGTGGAAGCGGTCTGCTACCTGGACAGCATGAGGCGCACCGGCCGCGGCGCCTTGGGAATACAAGCTGGCACGGTCACGGGCGATTACTTCGATGCCGGGATGGCGAAGTAGCCATTCCTCAAAAGAACTTGCCGATCGATCCGGAAGGAGATCCACAGGACACCGCCGCTCCAGATCCACAAGGATTGTCCCGTAGCGCTGGCCCTTCTTCCATGCCCAGTCATCTACGCCCAGAAAGCGGACCGCAGGTACTGGTTCCGGAGTGAGTTGCTTGATTGATCGGAGGATGCTGTCTGCGCTGGATTCCAGACCGATGCGAACTGCGAGCCGGAGCCCCGCTTCTCCGCCCAGTGCGTGGCCGAGAATGGCCAGGGTGTCTTGCAGCCTCTCCGTTTGCCGGCCATAGTGCCTGACCACTTTCGGCAAACGTTCGGTGAAGATCTTGCGGATGCAATCGGCCGACTGGCAGTAGAACCGCCGACACTGAAGCTTTAAACGCACGATTGCTCCATGCCATGGGAGGTCCCGGAGAATGCGCTGGTATCGGCTATGAATCCGGGAGGAGGATGTATTGCATTCCGGGCAAGGAACACGTGGGAGCACCGCCGAAACAACGATGTAAATCAGGTTATCCCTTTTGTCCACTTGCTCCAACTGAAGCCCGGAGGGCTCCGGAAGGAGCGCCTGCAAATGGCCGCTAGAGGTAACCATTTGCTACAGCAGAATAGAACATTTCATCGACAGAATGTTCCAGGGTAGTTTTCGATCGTCAAAACACCATCAGATTTGCGGGAGACCCCATTCTCACTTTGCGGTCACACTATGTAAATCTGGAACGTTGGGGCATAAACCCCACGATGACGTTCTCTCCAGATCAGAACACCAAGGTGACCGTCGGCTTTGAGCAGTTCCGCGATAACCGCGGTTCGGACCGGGGTATCCCGTCATTCCTAGGCAGTCCGGTCAATGTTGCGCGCAGCACCTTTTTTGGCAATCCCGACCTCAACACGGTCAGCGCCCTGGTCAACATCG
>CAXSIG010000871.1:0-2042 GCA_964237255.1 uncultured Bryobacteraceae bacterium | reverse complement strand
ACTTTCTTAATGGACTAAGGTACTTACTTTAGAAGTTACTCAGCGCGAAGCGACTGCATCGGCTCGGTTTGCGATGCGCGTCGGGCGGGAATGTAGGCAGCGACAAACGCCGCGGCGAGCAAGATGGATATTGCAAGCAGGACGATCAAAGGATCGTAGGGCGATACGCCGTAAATCATGCTGGATACCCACCGGGCGCCGCTGAGCGCAACGGGAATCCCGATAAGCAATCCAGCCACTACCAGCCACATCGCGTCCCGTAACACCATTACCTGGATGCGCACCCGCTGAGCGCCAAGCGCCATCCGCAATCCAATCTCCGGCGTTCGACGTGTAACCGCAAAAGACATCAGGCCGAACAGGCCGACAGCAGCGAGCAGCAGTGCGAGTCCGGCGAACACAGCGGCTAGCGTGGCGATCATGCGATCCGTCAGCAGAAACGCATCCGCACGATGTTCCAGGGTGTTGGATTTCAAGATAATGTGACGGCCTAGCGATTCGAAATTGCGGCGAGCGAAAGGAAGAGCGGCCAGTGGGTTTCCGCTTGTCCGAATGTCGATTAACGGCGAATTGTAAGTGGGAAGTTGCATCAGCGGGACGTAGACCGCCATCGGCTTGCGGCTTTGCACCATCCAAAGACTTGCGTTACTCACAACACCTACGATTTCCAGGTTGCTTCTGCTTCCGAAATCGATAGTCTTGCCGATTGGGTTCGCGGCGCCGAATAGGCTACGCGAGAGGCTCTGACTAACTAACGCTACCGGCCGCGCACCATCTCCATCGCGCCAATCGAAATCGCGGCCCGCTAACAATTGCATCTTGACGACATGGAAGAAACCGGGACCGATTGCCTCAAAAATAGCTTGTACCGAAGGCGTCTGCGAGAAAGGAATCGAGGCAGCTTCTTTGTACTCATAACCTAAGGCCGGACCCATGTGGGAGTAACTGACGGATTCCACTCCAGGGATCTGAGCTAATCGATTCGCCAGATCCTGGTAGTAGGGCACGCGATTCGGCATTAGCCGGCTCTCGGCATCGGACTTGGGGAAGATTTGGAGGACCAAGACTCCTTCGCGTTTGAAGCCGACGTCGATGGATCGCAAATTGAGGAGGCTGCGCACGAATAGACCCGCGCCGATGATCAGGACCAGCGATAGAGCGACTTGACCGCTGATTAACATCTTTCCAAATACGCTTGAAGCGCCTCGCACGGTTCGGTTGTTCTGCTGCAGGATGCCGCGCAGATTCGTTCTGAAAATGTTCCAGGCGGGAGAAAGACCGAAAAGCACTCCTGTCAGCATGGACAGAAGTGTTGTGAAAAGGAGAACGCGGACGTCCGGCACGGCACTCACGGCGAGCGGAATGACACCGCTCCACATCGTAATCAGGAGCAGGCTGCTGGCCCAATAGGCGAGAAGGAGACCGACCGCCGAGCCTGTGATCGAGAGGATAAGACTTTCGATAAGGATCTGGCGAACGATGCGCCACTTACTCGCACCAAGCGCGATCCGTACGCCAAACTCCTGCTGCCGTCCCGCGGCCCTTGCCAGCATCAGGTTCGCCAGGTTGACACAAGCCACAAGAAGCAATAAACCGACCATGGTCATCAGGAGGAACAAAGGGCGTTGATATCTTTCGCGCAGAAACGAGTTGCCGGTGGCAGCAGGTTCCAATGCCAGGCGCGTGTTGAGGAACGCGTCCCGCTTCGCGCCTCCGTAGTTTTCGGGCATCGACAATAGCCGGATCGCGGGCCAAATGGAATCGATTTGCGTTCTCGCCTGGTTCATCGTGATACCCGGTTTTAGGCGAGCGAACACCTGGAAGCCGAGACTCTTACGGTTGCGATAGGCAGTTCCGCCCGAGAAGCCCAAGGGTACGGTGAGGTCGGAATCCGCATCGATCAAAAGACCGGAGAAGCCTTGCGGAGCCACGCCGATAATCGTCAAGGGACGGTCTTCCACTCGAATGGTATGACCGATGACCGAAGGGCTACCGTAATAACGTCCCTTCCAGCAGCCGTAGCTGATGACCGCGACCGCGGC
>CAXSIG010000870.1:0-2057 GCA_964237255.1 uncultured Bryobacteraceae bacterium | reverse complement strand
CTCAAGATCTCGGCGCTGACCGGCAAGGGCGTCAACAAGTTGCTGCCGGTGCTGCACGACACGATCGGCCGCTACCACAAGCGTGTTCCGACGAAGGACGTCAACACACCGGACGCTCCGCTGGAGGCTGTTGGCCCCATGATCGGGTATGAAACCATTCCGCCGGTTTCGCCCGCTGTCTTCACCACCGTGCCGTCCGATCCCCCAGAGCGCCTGTATCTACGGCGCGTGCGGTCGCTAGTAGCGTCGCAAGGCTTCACGGAAGTGTACAACTATTCTTTCCTAAGTGAAGAACAGGCGACGCAATTAGGTTTCGATCCGGCGAGCTTGCTGCGCGTGCTCAACCCGATCGCCCAAAACCAAAGCCTGATGCGGCCTTCGCTGATTCCGGGCATTTACGCGAATCTAGTCGAGAACAGAAAGCACAGCGACCGCTTTCGGCTATTTGAGGTGGGGCGCGAAATTCATAAGCGGGATGAACCGCAACTTCCCGATGAAGTGCAGCACTTGGTTGCGGCCATCTATGGCGAAGAAGGCGCGCTTGCGGAGTTGAAGCGCATCGCGCAATCTCTCGCACAAGGGATTCAAGTCCGCTCGGCCGAAGCCCTACCGTATGAGCATCCAAGAAGAACCGGCGAGGTTTTATCGGGCAACACGGTGGTGGGACGCTTATTCGAAATGCATCCGAATTATCTGGAAGGCCGGGCCGCGGTCCTCGATCTTGATCTCCGGTTGTTACAGAATTTCGAATTGAAACGCGCCTCATATCCGCAGCCGAAAAAATATCCTTCGAGTGCCTTCGACTTATCGGTGATTGCGCAGCCTCGTGAAGCGGTTGGCGATTTGCAGCGCCGGATGCAGGTGCTTGCCGGGCCGTTGCTCGAAACCATTGAATACCTGCGGCAATATGTAAAATCCGATACGAAAAGCGTGACGTTCCGCTTCACGTTAACTTCACCGGACCGCACGTTATCGACGGACGAAGCGACCGAAGTACGTTCCGCGATTATCGATGGGATGCACAAGTTGGGATACGATTTGACCGTATGATGAAACGCCGCGCCTTCCTTTCTGCTTCCGGCGCCGCCGCGCTTGCTCCCCGTGCGCAGGCCGCTCCCAGCCCCAGTCCGATGAAGATTACGCGCGTCCGCTACTACCACAACCCGCGCGGCCGCCCGATCTTTAATCAAAGCTACAACATCGTCACAGTGGAGACGGATGCTGGAATCACCGGCATCGGCGAAGGCGGTTCCAAAGACACCGTGGAGCAATGCGGTGCGATGATCATCGGCGAAGACCCTTCCCGCATCGATCACCTATGGCAGATGATGTATCGCGGTTACTTCTATCCCGCGGGACGCGAGAAACTGGACGCGCTCGGCGCAATCGACCTGGCGCTTTGGGACATCAAGGGTAAAGCGCTTGGGGTTCCGGTTTACGAACTGCTGGGCGGAGCGCAACGCAACCACTGCGAATGCTATTCCACTGGATTTCCGTTCAAGGGTAGCTACAAGGAGTCTGCCGCTGCTTGCATCGAGGCGGGCTTCCGCGCGTACCGCTACGCGACAGCGGACCCGGGACAAGGATTGCCGTTCAACTCCCATCAGATGGTTAGGAAGACGTACGAAAACTGCGTCCAAATCCGCGAGGGCGTCGGCAAGGACGGCGATTGGGCGATCGATTTTCATACACGCCTCGATCCGCCGGATGCCGTTCGGCTCGCGACGCTGATCGAGCCTTTGGAGCCGTACTTCGCGGAGGATCTGATTCGCTCGGAAAATCCGATGGTTTACAAAGAGCTTCGGCAGAAAGTCAAAGTGCCGATTGCGGTCGGTGAGCAGTTCGGATCGAAGTGGGACGTGAACGATCTGATCGAGCAACAACTGATCGATTACTCCCGCATGACGCTTCCGAACGTTGGCGGCATTACGGAATTCATGAAGATTGCCGCGTTGTGCGAAACCCACTATGTCGGACTGATCCCGCACTTTACCGGACCTCTTAGCGTGGCTGCGCTGGTCCATGCGTGCGGCGCGTTTTCCGGGCCCGTGATGATG
>CAXSIG010000869.1:0-2110 GCA_964237255.1 uncultured Bryobacteraceae bacterium | reverse complement strand
CAGAGATTCCTCCGCATCATTTAGCCCGGCTATTCGAACGCGAGGCCATCCTTACCGGCAGTATTCTGTTTGCCGATCTGGAAACTTGGGAAGGTTCCGAAGCGCGGCGCGCACTCGCATTTCTCGAATCCATCAACACGGTGGTTGTGATTTCCGCCGCCGAACGTCTGACAGCGCGCACACGGCCTGTGATTGTCGTGGAAATCGAGAAGCCCACTCCCCAGGAACGCCACGAAATCTGGCGGGGCGCGCTCGGTGCAGCCGCGGAAAGCCTGAACGGGCAGCTCGGTGCTATCGCCGGACAGTTCGATCTTACACATGCCGCTATAGGCGATATAGCCAACGCATCGAATGGCGATGCGGCCACGCTTTGGGAAGCTTGCCGCGTCCGTTCTCGCGCCACGCTCAGCGATCTGGCCCAACGCATTCCAGCGATCGCCGGTTGGGACGATCTGATTCTGCCGCAGGAACAAGCGGATACTCTGCACCAAATTGCCGCGAACGTACGCCGCCGCTTTCAGGTATTCGAATCGTGGGGATTTGCGGAGCGCTCGCGAGGAGCTTCCGGTATCGCCGCTTTGTTTTCCGGCCCTAGCGGTACGGGCAAGACGATGGCAGCCGAAGTGTTAGCGCGCGAACTTCAGCTGGATCTTTATCGCGTGGATCTTAGCTCCGTTGTCAGCAAATATATCGGTGAAACCGAAAAGCATTTGCGACGAATCTTCGATGGGGCGGAGGAAAGCGGTGCGATCCTGCTTTTCGACGAAGCCGATGCCTTGTTCGGCAAACGGTCTGAAGTGCGCGATAGTCACGACCGCTACGCCAACCTGGAAGTCAGCTACCTTCTGCAGCGCATGGAAACGTATCGCGGGCTGGCGATTCTCACCACGAATATGCGGGGCGCGCTGGATACGGCGTTTCTTCGGCGTCTTCGTTTCATCGTGAGTTTCCCGTTCCCCGATGCCACGCAGCGCGCTGAAATCTGGAAGCGAGCGTCCCCATCGCAGACGCCGGTGGAATCGCTGGATGTGGCGAAGCTCTCGCGCCTTACCGTCACAGGCGGGAGCATCCGCAATATCTCACTGAACGCGGCGTTCCTGGCTGCCGATAGCGGGGAGGCCGTTGGTATGCGGCACCTGCTGGATGCCGCGCACAGCGAATATTTGAAACTTGTACGGCCCACGATGGAACTGGATGCGGCAAGGGGCGCGAAGTGAACCTCGAAATCGACATCGATGAATTGGTCCTTCACGGCGTTTCGGGTGACCGCCACAGAATCGGTGAGGCGGTGGAACTGCATTTGGCACAACTGATTGCCGAACGCGGCCTTCCCACGCGCGCCGCCGCAGCCCCGGACTATCAGTTCCAAGTGAAAGCCGGTGCAACACCGCACGCGGTTGGCAGACAGATCGCACGGTCCATCTACTCATCGTTAGGAGATGGCCGGTGACGCTGCTTCGAGGCGGAATTGTGCTGCTCGATCCCACGACATCGGCGGTAGACCGGACGATTGTGCTCCAATACAACCCCGATACTCTGACCCGCAGCTTTCAAGTGCAGAACACCGGGGAAGGCGACCACGTGGAGGCGCTTCGGTTGAAGGGACCGCCAATCGAAACCATCAAGCTGGAAGCGGAACTCGACGCCAACGATCAAGCCAGCGACCCCGCGAACCTGGGCGTGTATGCGCAATTGGCCGCGCTGGAGACGATCATCTCGCCCTCGGTCGCGCAACTGCTATCCGCTCAACAGGAAAGCGACGCGGGCGTGTTCGAAATCCTGCCGGCCACCACACCTCTCACGCTATTCATCTGGAGCCGGTCACGCGTGCTGCCGGTTCGCATCACGGAGCTTTCGGTAACGGAAGAAGCGTTCGACGCCGCGTTGAACCCCATCCGCGCAAAGATCAGCCTTTCGATGCGCGTCTTCACCGTGAACGATCTGGATTATGGGACCAAGGGGAACAGCCTGTACCTGATTTATCAGCAACAGAAGGAACGCCTGGCACGAAAGCGCAGCACGGGCGACCTTTCCGTATTCGGAATTCGAGGACTGGGATGAACTCCCGCTTCCCACCATCCAGCCGATACTCCAACGTCGATACGGCTAC
>CAXSIG010000868.1:314-2110 GCA_964237255.1 uncultured Bryobacteraceae bacterium | reverse complement strand
TTCAACAGGCCGCGAAATCGTGCGAACGCTTTACGAAAAGGCATCCGCCCTCCCGAACATCCGTTTTCAAAGCTACGCCGCCACTACGGATCTTCTGCTCTCCGCCAAGGGTGAAGTGGCGGGAGCGGAAGTGTACGATGAGGCGCGCCGGGAGCGAGTGGAAATTCGTTCGCGAGCTGTGCTGCTAGCCACCGGCGGGTTGGGCCGCGTATACACGGACACCACGAATCCAGATGTCGCGACGGGGGACGGGATCGCAATGGCTTATCGGGCCGGCGCGACGATTTCGAACATCGAATTCGTTCAGTTTCATCCCACAGCTCTATACGTCGAAGGCGCGCCGCGCTTTCTTCTGTCCGAAGCGTTGCGCGGCGAAGGCGCGGTGTTGATCAACACGCTTGGTGAGCGATTCATGCCCGAATATCACGAGCTTGCCGATTTAGCCCCTCGCGACGTAGTCTCGCGAGCCGTTACTTCGGAACTTCGTCGAACGGACAGCTCGCACGTCTTCCTCGACCTTACCTCCCGCGACCCCGAATTCATCCGCGAACGTTTTCCGCGCATTTACCAAACGTGCCTGTCATATGGAATCGACATCGCCACCCAGCCCGCGCCCGTCCGGCCCGCCGCGCATTACGCCATGGGTGGAATCAAGACTGACCTGGACGGGCGCACCAATCTGAAGCGCTTATTCGCGGCAGGCGAAGCGGCGTGTACGGGCGTCCATGGAGCCAATCGGCTGGCAAGCAATTCACTGTTGGAAGGCGTAGTTTTCGGCGAGCGCTCCGGCAAGGCAATGCGCGGTGTGCAAGGCCGGCCGGACGATCTCGCCGTGCGCGCGGCGGCGCTTTTCCCACGGACCACCGAGCTTGGCATTCGAACCATCACCTCGAGAGACTGTGGCATCCTTCGCGAACGCGATTCGCTGGCCAGCGCCGTTGTTTCGCTGGAGGCGACTCCCTGTGTTGCACTACCCGAACCGACATTGGAACAGTTCGATCTGCGCAGTATCCACGCTGTAGCTCTGCTAATTGCGCGTTGCGCACTTTGGCGCGAAGAGAGTCGCGGTGGCCACTATCGGACGGATTTCCCACATAAGGAAAAGCGATTCGAAATTCCTTCCGAAATGCGTCGAGCGGCTTGATCATGCCGCGATTCAAAGCACGGCTGCCTGCAATCGTTCTCCTGCTCTCTGTCGCCGCCATTCCTAGCGAGAGTCCGCTGTCCATCTTTTGGACGGCGCCCGCCATCCTTGCGGCAAGCATCATGATCGCTTGGGGGGCGGAAGCCGCGCAGTTTTTCATGGCACAGGGATTCGCGCTGGTGATCCTGGCTTGGATGCAGACCCTTCCCGAGTTTGCGGTAGAAGCGGTGCTCGCCTGGAAGCGGCAAAATCATCTTCTGATCGCGAACCTCACTGGCGCCATCCGTCTTCTTACCGGACTTGGTTGGCCCATGATCTACGCCACTGCGGCTTTTTCTTCTCGCAAGAAAAACGGCAAGCCGCTGGAAGTAGTCGAAATCGATCGTATGCAATCGGTACAAGTAGTGGGCGTACTGATCTGCCTGCTCTACGTCGCTGTTCTCTGCGTAAAAAAGTCGCTGAGCGTGTATGATGCCGTGGTTCTGCTGGCCATCTATGGCGGTTATCTGGTCTTGCTTCGGCGCTTACCTGCCGAAGGCGGAGAAGATGTCGAAGACTTGGGCCGCGTCCCGAAAGCTGTCGTTCAAGCTTCTAAACCAACCCGAATCTTTTCGATTCTTCTCCTCTTCGGTTTGGGCGGAGGTCTGATCTT
>CAXSIG010000868.1:0-304 GCA_964237255.1 uncultured Bryobacteraceae bacterium | reverse complement strand
CATGGCCGCGGACCCGTTTGTCGGGAGCTTGTTTGCAATTTCCACTTCGCTAGGCGTCTCGCAGTTCGTCTTCATTCAATGGATTGCGCCATTCATCTCCGAATTTCCCGAACAAGTCTCCGCATTTTACTGGGCGCGTGGGATCGACCGCGCATCGCTTGCCTTAATGAACATGGTGTCCAGCAACATTACGCAGTGGACCATGCTTGCAGCGACGCTCCCCATCGTTCTATCCCTCAGCAACCATGCGGTGACGCCGATTGTTTTTGACGCTCAGCAATCGCGCGAGATGTGGATGACCTTG
>CAXSIG010000867.1:0-2131 GCA_964237255.1 uncultured Bryobacteraceae bacterium | reverse complement strand
TAAGAAGGCGCGAGATAGGACTGAGGGATTGCCTTTGGATAGCAATGGAGGGCAAAAATATTTCGGGCGCAAACGTGACCGGCTTAGAATCCCGAGCCGGACCACGGCACCTTGCGCCGCTCCCAAATGTCAGACTTTCTTCGCAGCGAAGCGCCGCAATTTTTCGCGCGCCTTCCAAGCGCGCAAGAAATGAAATCGTCCCGCAAAGAACCCGAGAACGCCACCCAAAGCCGCCTTCGCCCATTCTTTGGGGTCACAACGGTCGCGATGCTCGAAAATCAGCCCGTCACGAAAACGGAACCGCGATTCAATCCGGTTCGATACCCTGCGACCGGTTTCCGTGAACGTGTAGTTGTCGATAGCCTGGACAGTGCCACCTTCCTCATTCGCTTCCGTAACTTTGAAGGTTGTCCGGATATCGCCGCTACAGATCATGCGCCACATGAGGCGAATCTGGTTTTTGCCTTTCAGGTCGAAGGCAATGTCGTGAAAAGTAGCTTCCGGGTGGTAACAGTCCGCCATAACGGCATCGAGCCGCTGGTCGAGACTGCTGTAAAGTTTTTCTAGTAAGGCAGCATTGGGGTGTAGCGCGTTGGGGTACATCGTAACCTCCTTCGATTCGTTTGTTTATGAGAGATGTTGGCCGAAAAAGGCCAGAGTACGCCCCTTCGCGAAGCGCCGTGCCGTTGCATCGTTTGCATCGGAGCCTGCGAACCCGTGGCCCGCTCCGTCATAGGAAAAGACTTCTACGACGGCGCCCTCCAACTTCAGCGCAGCCGCGATGCTCTGCGTGTTGGCGAATGGGACAAGGACATCCGCCGCACCGTGATGGATTTGCACTGGAAGCGCCGGGATGTGGGCGGCTCCGATCCCTCCCAGTTCCAACAATTCCGGCGCGAAAAACTCCACAAGCGCGTTCGCCGACTCTCGCAGCCGGAGGCAAAGATGGCCGCCCAGCGAAAAACCCAGAAGCCCGACCCGAGACGCCACAATCCCGAAAAGCATCTTGCCGTGGCCAATTGTGTCACTCACCGCCTTCTCCCAAAACTGGAGGTTGTCCGCGAACTCCGCAAATACGCGCGGGCCGGGAACAGTTCCCGTCGTCTCGAAATAGTGCGGGATCAGGACCGTCAGGCCTTTTGCGGCGAGATCTGTTGCATAGTCCCGAATCATTGCCGCCCAAGGCTCGTTCATTCCGTCGGAGCCATGAGCAACCACGATCACACCGCCATTCGAGGCCCCGGTAGGATGAAAGATCTCTACCTGTATCGCCGTTCCGTGACTATCGATCTTGATTATTTCCGTCATCGTTTTCTCTCGTTTTTGTTCGTACGGCCTAAAGCACTCTTGTGCCGGTACCGCCCTTCCACTACAGACTGAACGAGCGCGTCGCGTTGCGGGAGTATGATACGGTAACATCGCGGAAAAGTAGTCTTGCCAGTCATGGGAGACATCAACTCGACGGGCGAACGCAATTCAGTAACTGGCAAAGGGATTAGTTCAAGCGCGATCCTGGCGCAAATGGAGCGTGTACTCGCACATTCTCTGTTTCAAAAAGCCCAACTGCTGAGCGCATTTCTCCGATATATAGTGGAACGAATGCTCGCCGGCGGCGGGGCTAGCCTGAAAGAAACGGCGATCGGTTACGACGTGTTTAAGCGGGGCAGTTCCTTCGATCCACAAGCGGATAACGTGGTCCGGGTGAATGCCAACCGGCTTCGCGGCAAACTTGCCGAATATTACTTGTTAGATGGCCGTTTGGACCCTGTCGTCATTGAACTACCGAGAGGCGGATATGCGCCCTCCTTCCGTGGCGCCTTCGAAGCCCCCCTCTCGCCACCTTCGCCCCGCCCCGCCCCGACTTCGGTGGGGCGTGCGTCGGAACTGGCCGCACTAGAAGCGCGATACCTCGCTGCCGCCGGCGGCAAGGGTTCGATGATGGCGATTTCCGGGGATGCCGGAGCGGGAAAAACCACACTTGTCGAAGATTTCCTGTCGCTTTTAGGAGAAGGCGTCCAAATCGCGCGGGGCCGCTGCTCGGAGCGAATGGCCAAGACAGACCCATTCGCTCCGGTTCTTGAATGCCTGGATGGTCTGGTACGCGGCAACAGGGGCAAAGAATCTAACGAAC
>CAXSIG010000866.1:0-2138 GCA_964237255.1 uncultured Bryobacteraceae bacterium | reverse complement strand
GTCGGACGCGGTCTTGAAAGGTGGGGAGTCCGGACCGGTTGTGACGCCGGGCCACGCCGAGAAAAGCTTACTCATCGATAAGACAGTTACCCGGCAGATGCCTCCGGGAAAGAATAAACTCACGGATTCCGAAATCGATTCGCTACGGACCTGGATCAATACGGTGCTGGCGTCGCCCGCGGAAACACCGCAAGTCGTTACCGAAACCGAAGCGCTCGCGGTCTTTCAAGCACGTTGTGTAACTTGTCATGGCGGTCTTCGCAAAGAGGGCGGGCTGGATCTTCGGACGGTCGCAAGCCGCCTTGCGGGAGGGAAATCGGGCCCTGCGCTTGTGCCGGGCAAACCGGAGGAGAGTCTTCTCTTCAAGCGAATGGCGAACGGCCAGATGCCGCCCGCTGGTATGGCCAAAGATCTCGCCGTTGAACTACCGACCGATGGCGAAGTGGAAAAAGTAAAAGCCTGGATAACCGCCGGCGCGATGAGTGATGCCGGCGCGCCGCAACCAAGTATCGTCAAAGATTCCGATCGCCGATGGTGGGCGTACCAATCTCCCGTTCGTCCCGCCGTACCCGCAGTTACTCACCGGGCTCTTGTGAGCAATCCGATTGACGCTTTTCTTCTTCAAAAGTTAGAAGCCAAAGGCCTGAGTTACTCACGTCCAGCCACTAAGATGCAGCTCATGCGGCGGGTTTATCTTGACCTTACCGGCCTGCCACCTACGCCCGCTGAAGTCACCGCATACTCTAACGATTCCTCACCCCAAGCTTACGAACGCCTGGTTGATCGGCTCTTAGCTTCTCCTCACTATGGCGAACGCTGGGGGCAGCATTGGCTCGATCTCGCTGGTTATTCCGATTCAGAAGGTTTCGGCCAGGACGATGGCGTGCGTCCCTACGCGTGGCGCTATCGGGACTATGTGATCCGGTCCTTAAACGCGGATAAACCATACAACCGCTTTCTCACCGAACAGCTCGCGGGAGACGAGATGTCCGATGACTGGAAGAAGCCCGGCGACCCATCACAGGAGACGATCGACCGTCTCGCAGCGACCGGCTTTCTCCGCAACACTCCCGATCCCACGGACTCGAACGAGCGCGGGTTGCTAGCCGAACGTATGAACATTATTGCGGATGAGACGGAAGTCCTTACATCGTCGGTAATGGGTATGACGGTTGGCTGCGCACGCTGCCACAACCACAAGTACGATCCCATCCCGCAGCGAGATTATTACCGCCTCACCGCGATCCTGCAAGGCGCTTACGATCCTTATGAGTGGCGCACTCCCAAACAACGCACCACGAGTCTGGCTTTGCCTCAAGAGCGGTCTTCAGTTGCCGCGTGGAACGCCCCCATCCAGTCGGATATTAAAAAGCTGGAAGCGCAAATCGCGAAAATCTCGGATCCTTTTCGAGCGCAGACTACCGAGAAATTGAAAGATCAGGATCTGCTCAAGAAGTTCCCCGAACTCAAAACACAGGTCCAGCCAATTGAGCGTGATCTACGAGACCTCCGCCAGAAGCTGAAGATCGAACCCTATGTTCGGATCCTGAGTGACAATCAAGAGCCCTCCCAAGCCTACCTGCTCCGGCGTGGCGATCCAATTGGTTTTGGGGAGGCTGTTGAGCCCGGCGTGCCTACGGTTCTCGACAATGCCGCCCTGAAACCGTATAAGGTTTTGTCACCATTCCTCGGCGCCAGCGGCAGACGGTTAGCACTCGCCCAATGGCTTACACAACCGAATCATCCGCTTACCGCGCGGGTCGCCGTAAATCAACTTTGGCTACGCCACTTCGGCCGTGGCATCGTCGCCAGCGTTTCTAATTTTGGCCACTCCGGTGTCGCGCCGTCCCACCCGGAATTGCTGGATTGGCTTGCCACCGAATTTGTTGACAAAGGCTGGAGCATGAAGTCGATCCACCGCCTGATTATGACGTCGAATGCTTACCGGCAAACTTCTCAGGTGGATGCAAAGCTCGCCGCCGCCGATCCCGAAAATGAGCTCGTCTCGCGTATGCCGCTCCAGCGCATGGATGCCGAGACCCTCTACGACTCCTTGCTCACGGTTACCGGACGTATCGATCCGACGCTATTCGGCGAACCCGTCGATGTGGAGATTACGCCCGAGAAGGAAGTCACCG
>CAXSIG010000865.1:0-2139 GCA_964237255.1 uncultured Bryobacteraceae bacterium | reverse complement strand
CAGCCACGGTCCACTGTCGCCATTCCACTCCGTCACCGCAAGCGCCACCTTACACGCCCACAATTCCCGTTGCGCGCGCAGCCACAAGTGGAGCGGCGAAGCCCGCATCACAGTGTGGTCGCACGAAACATCGCACGGCGTTGTGGTGTAGAGCCACACCGGAAGATCAAGTTTGCTGTGAACGTACGCGACCTGCGCTTCAGCGGACTTAGCGTCGGAAGCAAATACCGCCACCACCTTGCGCTCGGTCTTTCCCAGCACGCGCAACAGGCGAGAAATCAAGGAGCTTTTTCGATCTCCCCGGCGGTGCCCAACTTCTCATCGGGCCGCTTCAGGTATTCCACGCTCACCGGCCGTTTCGGAGACGAACCGCACACAAGACCTTTGCGACTCTTCACCAGCAACTTCGTGACGGCGCCATCCGCAGCCGCAATCGAGATGCGAGTCTGCTGACCCAGGCACTCCACCTGCGTCAGCGATCCTTTTAGTTCGACAGGCATGACTTCGTCCCAAGGAACCGGAGCCATTTCTGACGTAGGCCCATTCGCCGCGTTTACCTTCGCCTCCGCAGCGCGTAGTTGAGCGGCGGTATTTGCTTTCAGCTTCTCGATCTTAGTGCGCTCGTCGTCCTCGGTCCGTTTTCGTTCCGCGGTTTCAAAGTCGATACGGCGCGTTTCGATTTGCCGCCAGTTTCGTTCCATGTGCTCGCGAGTCGCGGCATCCGGCGCATTCTGTTCCGCGGAGCGCCACGCCTTGATCGCATCTGAATAGCGATTCGCATCCAGGTAAGCGGTCGCCAACGCGTCCCAGTAGGTCCAGTTCTGCGGAGAAAACGTCGTTGCAATTTCAAACTGGACGGGGTCGTTCTTCCGGATGCCAAGCAGGTAATGTGCTTCCGCATTTTTCGGATCCAGATCGAGCGCATGTTCAATCGCTTCGCCCGCCATCACCCGGTCCGTCTCCACCTTCGCGTAAGAAACCCAGAGCGACGCATCCCTGCTTTCCAACTCCACCGCTCGCAGAAAGTTTTCAAGAGCGGCCGGCTTGTCGTCTCGCTTGATTGCCAGTTGACCCAGACCGTCGTAAGCCTGAGCCATTCGCGATTTAGCCGAGACTAATGCCTGATACTGAGCTTCTGACTGCGTGTCCAGCAGATCGGCCATCGCAAGCTTTCCATCGTCATCCATTAGCGGGACGATCTTGAGATCCCGCTGCGCGTTCAACGTTCGGCTTGGGGCGTCCGCGGGTTGGAAGCGTCCCGCTTTAAGAAAGCGCTCCGCCTCTGCCGCGAATTCGCGAGCGCTCTTTCCCGTTGCGTTACGAAACGCCGGATCTTCAGCCGAGCCCTTCTGCAGATTAAACAGGATCACGCGCAACTTCCCGGCGTACGCGGGATCAGTCGCCAACAATTCCACGCGCGCCCAATTCAGACTACGCTTTTCTGAGACGGGAGGCGCGCCCCAAACAATGTGAGCGCCCTTTACTTCAATGGTAGAAAGAAATGTTTCCAGGCCCGCCGCGAAATCCGCAGGTAGACGCGCGGTACCGTGGTCGAGCAGTTGCTTTGCCAGCGCTTCGAACGCCGGGGCCGGCAGCCCCGCGCCGGCCTGCAACGGCAGCATCAAGCGGGACCGTCCTTGTCGAATCACAGGTGGAAGGCCCGTAGATTTTAGAACCAGCAATTGGACGGGCGGCAAGAACGCAAGCTCCGGGTTACCGATGAGTTCCCCGACCGCATACCGTAGTTGTTCTACTTGCCCAGCTACATCCAACGCCTGCTTAGGCGGAGCATTGCTAACCAACTCAACCGATCCCGTACCGGTGGAAAACCACTTGTCTGCCCCCAACGCTGAAGACGCCGCAAGGAAACAGAGACTAGTCGCGAGGCTCAGTCGTGACCACGATCGCAATCCCGCCCGTTTTTCCCAACCCGCGATAGCTATGTGGTTCCGTGGCATCGAAGTACACACTGTCGCCTTCCCGCAGCACATGATCTTCCTGTTCGAAGCGAATGGCGATTGACCCTTCCAGCATATAAAGGAACTCGGCGCCTTGGTGGAAGTGCTCGGTAACGTCCTGAAATTCCCTTCGCGGAAACTCAGCCCGATACGCCTGCAAAATTTTGCCTTGCGCCGCATA
>CAXSIG010000864.1:0-2149 GCA_964237255.1 uncultured Bryobacteraceae bacterium | reverse complement strand
AGTACCGTTGCGCGTTGTCGTACTGATACAGAGTGATGCCGCCTTTTTTGCTATCAAAAAGCTTAACGACGTTTCCTTCAACTACCGCGTGAACGGCTGTTCCGCGGGGCTCCATAATGTCGGTCGCTCCGTGTTTCGCTCCTCCTCCGCGCGTATCGTTGAACGTGTCTTGGATTTGAGCCTTCTGCAAATTGGCGATGGGAAGACCAATGGATGGGGGCCTGCCGCTACTCTCAGCGGGCAAAGACTGCACGGAGAGCTTGCTGTCCCTCGTTACAAATGCCGTAGCGACTGGAGGTGCGGTTGAAGCCAAACTCGGCGGCGGGGGAAGTGGTGTCGCTTGCGCGGTTGGGAGACTGAGACTCGGTGGAGGAAGACTGGGACTCGTTGTTTTCAGACGGCCGGTGGAGTAAAGAAAACCACTCAAAGCAGCTACGCCGACCGCTACGCCTAAAACGAATCCCGCGACGCTTCGCATCAGTTCTCTTTCAAGGTCGCCACCACGCCCGGACGGACCATGGACGCAAGCTGCTCCGCATCCCAGTTGGTCAGCCGGATACACCCATGCGATTGCGTGTGGCCGATAGCTGCGGGAGTCGGCGAACCATGGATGCCATAGTGCTCCTTCGACAACGCAATCCAAACCGAACCCACCGGATTGCGCGGCCCGGCAGCTATTGTCGCTTTCGAAGGCTCGCCTTTCGCGTCCCAAAATCGTTCCGAGTTGTAGTTATAAATCGGATTGTGACTTACGCCTAAAACTTTCCAGTCGCCCACGGGAAGTGGATCGTGCTCGCTCCCCACGGACGCCGGATAAAAGGCGAGCACTTTGCCCGAAGCGTCCAAGACCTGGACTGACAGATCTCTCCCGTTTACAAGCACGGAATGCGCCCGTCCCGGTGACGCGGTAATCACGTTGGGAACGGTGATGGAAACGCCGGCTTGGTCGAATGCCTTACCTGGATTGAGCACCGCTAGCAGCCCGGGCGAGCAGTGAAACTTCTCCGCTAATCCTTCTTGCGCGGACTGATACCCAAGATGTTTCATCTTCGCTTTGTCCGCCATCTCCGCCGGAAGTTTTTCGAACGGCCCGGCTACATCCGCGGCCGCAACTTCATAATCGGTCAGCGCCGGCGCTGCGTCTTGGTTCAGTGCGGTCCACATGTCTGCATCCACCGTTTCGCCGGCGGGAAGGTTGTGCTGCGACCGGTACTCAGTGATCGCGATCTGCACATTATGCCCCCACGATCCATCGATCTCGCCCGACGAGATATGCGCTCGGTCCATCAGAATCTGTGCGCGAATCACCCCCGCGCCTTTGCTTTTCGCATTGAGCGGCGTTGCGAACGAACCGTCATTGACGACGGTGGGATCAATAGCGGCGGCGAAGAATAACAGAGTAATGGGTATGAGCACAGATATCCCTTGGCAACCGGGGGAGCAATTGGAACGCCAAGGCCGTCTTGCTACAGTGGCGGTCGCATGACCATGCCGGTGCTCCAGCAATTGGAACAGTTCCTCGCCTCCGCTTCGCTGCCCGGAATACTAGAGCCGGGGGAACCGATCATTGCCCTGACGGACAGCAATCACTCGTTGGAGCCAAGGTCGGCGCATGTCTTGTTTCAGGTGTGGGAAGATCATCGGACGCTGTCGCGACGGGTAATCCGCGCGACACAACGGGAACGGGGCAAGTTGGAGTTAGCCATCCAATTGTTCGGAGGCAAGGAAGGCAAGCTCTTCCTGTTGGATCTTGCGAATCCCAATACAAAAGAGTGGCGCACGCGGGGGCGTAAGCTCGAATTTCGTGAGCGGTTCCGCCGATACCTGGCGCGCGAATTTCCCGAGTGGCGGATAGCGGAGTTGACCGCTGAAGCGAACCTGCAACACAGCTTGTCACCCGCATTCCCAAGAGCGCTTCTGGTGCGGGGAAGCCACGCAATGGCCGCCATCGCTGCGCCGCCCGATGGCAATACCTCCGCGATCCTCACTTTTGGAATTATCTGGCTGGCCTACCTGCGAGCGCGTAACCCGAAGCTGGCGGTTGAAAAACTCGCCCAGGCCGCCGAGTTGGCGCAAGAGATCGGCGGTGTCGGGGACGATCAGTTCGGCGGCGGCGCTCGGGGTGGGCGCACGCAGGTCGGCGGCGAAA
>CAXSIG010000863.1:1059-2163 GCA_964237255.1 uncultured Bryobacteraceae bacterium | reverse complement strand
AAGGCTTTCGGGTATGTGCGATCAGATTTAAGAAGTGCGGGTAGGATGTCGTTGCCGCGATCGTCAGTGGCTCGGGTTGGACGAATCTTGCCGGTGACCCCGAACAACCGAAAGTTGGGGAACGGCGGCGCTTTAAACTTGTCGTTCGTGTAGATCTCCTGGGATGCCGGATGATCCACCGCCAGCAATTGCACTTGATCAAGGTACGACACTTCGCGCAATTCTTCAGTAATACGAATCTGGTATTCGCCACCGTCGGCCCGCAGCATGGTTCCGGGAATGCGGATATGCTCGCGGTGGTCTACGGGAAAGTATTGACCGTCGCCGGAACTCGCTCCCAGCGGCGCCACGCCCAGGACATCCGTGATGAATTGGAAACGCTCACCATCCCAAGTGAAGATCATGGGGCACGATCCCGAGAGCCGCTGCGCTTCTTTGTAGGAAAAAAGCTTTCCTCCAGTGGGCTGTTGCGGCTCGTTCTGGATCAGGCCGTTGGGCCATGTGATTCGGACCGTGTCGGCCTGCGCGTAATTTCGCATGGAGAAGAACAACGGAGTTCCTTCGTAGACCTTTTTTTGATACAAAGCGCCGGCTTTTACTTCCACCGTTGCCCCTTCGGCGCTCTTTATATTTTTGATGCCGATAATCTCGATTCGCATCGATTTTTCTGCCGGGGCATCCGGAGCTAGTCGCGCCCATTCTCCAAGGGCGAAGCTATCGGCTTCAGATGCACCTGCCGGGACGGCCAAGGGTTCGAATGCACCGTTTACGTTTCGGAAGAATCGAAAGCCATCAACTGTTTTCACTGCCAGGTCTAGGAATCCATCGCGATTCCAGTCCGCAATGGCGAGCGCGGTCGCGGCTGGAACACGGTCCAGCGACACGGCGGTGAACTTTCCGTTCAGGTCGTCGCGATACAGTACGGCATTGCGGTCCGCGTACGTCACTATGAAGTCTCGTGCCGCTGTTTCGGACCGAATGGCAAAGCGCTTGGCATCCGTCGCATTGCCGTTTACGAAGGGAAACGGCTGTTCGGTAAATGATCCGTCGCCGTTGTTCCGCGTTAGAGCGGAGTGGGGACCAAACGTCATTCGGTCCAGGTCG
>CAXSIG010000863.1:0-1049 GCA_964237255.1 uncultured Bryobacteraceae bacterium | reverse complement strand
ATGCGGAGTTCGGGGCGATGATCGGGCTTCGCGTATTCCGCCGGATAAGCCTTCAGCCTGAGCACGGGCGGAATCGGCGCATCCAGGACGTCGTAGATTTCGGTGTAGTCGTTCGACTCCATATTTTCCGCAATCGGAGCGCCGGTATCGCGCTTCTTGGCTTCCTGGAAGAGGGCGAGTTCGCGCGCGGCGTCCGCAGTTCGACTAGCCGTCCGATAAGCGTTATATAGCTGAAAGTGCGGTGCGGCCAAGTTCGGGTTCAGCTTTTCAGCTTTTTCAAATTCCTTGACGGCATCTTCGGTTTTCCCGAGTAGCTTATAGATCGCGCCTAAGTTGTGATGAACGGTCGGTTCGTTCGGGATCAGCTTTTCCGCGCCCAGCATCTGTTGAAGAGCACGGTCGTAGTCACCTTCCCGCTTAGCCACAACACTCAGGTTGAACCAGGTGTGCGGAATGGCGGCATCTTGCTTCTGGGCAGCTTCTAAAACAGGAACGGCATCCTTTGTTTCACCAGCTTTCAGGAGCGCAAGACCGTAGTTCACTCGCTCACGAGCGGATTGCGGGTTAAGTGCGAGCGCCTGCTTGAACTGTTCGACCGCTTCCTTCTGAGTGGTCGGATTTTCGTAGAACGCTTTGCCTAAATTGCGATGATGCCAGAGCGAGTCCTGCGCCAGGCAGGCAGCGCACAACATTGCGAGCAGAAACGTTTTTTTCATCGTAGCCGCTCCGAGCAAACGCTCTTCTTCCCACGGACGCCCGATTAGTTGTACACCGATCGGCATTCCATTCGAAGCATGACCGAACGGGACGGCAAGCGCCGGCAACCCGAGAAGGTTGCACACCGTGGCGGGAGCCATAGCGGCCATGCGGTCCGCTCCGCGCAGCGTGTGATGATGAGGCGCGGTGACGCCGCATACGGGCGTCAAAAGTACAGCGTAAGTTTCCATTTGTTCCAGCAAGGAGGAACGCATCGCATCCCGTGCGCTTAGATTTATCAGAATATCGAGCGCTGTGGGGGCCGGTTCGGCGAAGGCTTCATTCATCAAGTC
>CAXSIG010000862.1:0-2168 GCA_964237255.1 uncultured Bryobacteraceae bacterium | reverse complement strand
ATTACAACGCCGTGCACTACAGCGCGTTCTCCAGCCTGAAGCGGTCCACGTTCGATGAAGCATGCAACAGCTTTGCGCCAGAATCAATCGACGTTCTACACATCGATGGTCTCCACACTTACTACGCCGTAAAACACGACTTCGCAACCTGGCTTTCGAAAGTGAAACCCGGGGGCGTCGTGCTGTTTCACGATGTCGCTGTCATGCGGAAAGGCTTTGAGGTCTGGCGCTTTTGGGAGGAATTGGCGCAAGAGTATCAACACTTCTCTTTTCAACACTGCTGGGGTTTGGGCGTCATTCGGAAGCCGCTTGCCTCTCCGCCATCGTCGCGTCTGCTTCGCGCTCTCTTCAACGCGGACCGTCAAACCTCCGAACGAATTCGAAGGCAATACGAAGATGCGGCCGAACTCTTGGAAACGCGAAGCCGGACTCCTGAAATGGAACAGGCCGCCGCGCAAGCGAATCGCCCTTACCTGCAACTCTTTCCCATTCAAGCCGATAACAGCGCTGATGAAGGCACGAGCGTTCTTTCCAACATTCATCCCGGAATTTGGCAAAACCACGTGCTGCGGCTTTCGACTGGCGCACCCGGCGGCACCATCCGAATCGACCCTCTGAACTGTCCCGGTCTAGTTGAGATCTCGGCGATCATGGTTCGCGATTCCCATGGTCGCGCAATAACGGAATTCGACAATGCGGATCGGATCCGAAGCCTGTACTGTGGCTCCGACCTCGTCGCGGTGGAATCCAGCAGCCCCGCCAGATTTCTTAGCTCCGGAGCCGATCCGCAATTCCACCTCCCGGTCTCCGAGGCAAAGGGCTCCCGCGAAGCACTAGAGGTAGAGATCTCCATGCGCATGCATGTAGAGATGGCGCAACGCCCAAAACTGGACAGCGGCAAGTTGGACGAGATCGTCTTCCACATCGATCGCTTCGTGAAGGCTGGAAAGATCGCGGGAGCGGTGCTGCTGATTGCCTATGAAGGAGCAGTCGCCATGCATCGGGCGTTCGGCTGGATGGATCGCGAAGCCGGCGTACCGATGCGCCGCGATGCTCTGTTTTACGTTCTCTCGATGACCAAAGCCATCACGTGCGCGGCGCTGCTCACGTTAGTGGAAGAGGGTCGGGTTTCCCTTGACGACCCAGTGGAACAATGGCTGCCGGAGTACAAAAATATCCGCCTCGCAAACGGCGACAAGCTCGCCCAGCCGCCGCGCTTGTCCCAGTGTATGTCTCACACCGCGGGCCTGACGGACGATTTTCCCAAGAGCTTTCTGAAGATGCCTTTCACTCTTCCTGAGGTGGTCAGCGTTGGAGCTAGAAATCCGCTCGCGAATGAGCCGGGGGAAGGCTGGGCCTATTGCAACCTGGGCTTCGCTATCCTAGGGCGCATCGTCGAACTTGCGTCCAAGCGGCCGTTCCTTGAAACGGTCCAGGAGCGCATCTTTCGCCCGGTCGGAATGGCGGACAGCTTTTTCCACGCTCAGGAGAATCATACGAACCGCACTGCGGCCATTTATAGGCGAGAAGATGACGGCCTGGTTCGTAATGAGCAGCAAATTCCCTTCGCCAACGTTCCGGACTATGTCGCGCCGGAGAACGGCTTGGTCACAAGCGCTCTTGATCTGTGGCGCTTCTACGAAATGATTCGCCAAGGCGGTCTCGCGTCCGGCAACCGCGTCTTTTCAGAGTCAAGCGCCAGAGCGATGACTGCCGTGCAGACCGGAAGTCATAATGCCGGCTTCCTGCCGGGTATGGGTTACGGATACGGCCTGTCTCTGGTGACGCAACCGACAGGCATCTTTCGCAATCACTCGCCCGGGACGTTCGGGCACGGCAGCTATTATCAGGAACATGCGTGGGTGGACCCGGTGAAGGAAGTTTCCGCATTTTTCTTCCAACACACGCGCGCGGATGGCATGACGGTCACGCCGGAACTCACGGAACTGGTCCCCCTCTTCGGTGCGTTGAAAAGCAGCAGGATCAGTAGCAGCACCACGGAAGGCTCCTCGAACGGGTAGTCCACCAACGCGTGAAGAAAGACAGCAGGGATGCCGAGCGCCCAGCCGGTAAGAAGTCCCATTCGGATGGACCAGATAAACATTCCACTCATCGCAAACAGCGCAAGCACCCCGCCCTCCGCCGCCCACTGTGCCCAATCGTTGTGG
>CAXSIG010000861.1:0-2169 GCA_964237255.1 uncultured Bryobacteraceae bacterium | reverse complement strand
ACCCTGCTCCATCATGCGTTCCACGGCGTTCGACCCGGCGCCGCCTACGCCGATCACCTTGATCCGGGCGCCTTTGCGCGTTTCATCCTGAAGTTCAAATCGAATGTCGTCCATGTTTTTCGTTCTCTCCTATCGCAAAATCCGGCCTAACAACCCAATGGATCGCCGGTCCAAGTCCACCTGCGTTTTCATTCGTCCCGAATACATTGCGAGCCCAATCGCGGTGCTCCACGACGGCTCATCCAAATCCACCGGCCAATCCTGAAGACCGATTCCTAAACCCAGACGGACATGGCAGCCCAACACATGCTCGCCGATGTCGCACATGCCCTGCAGATGCGCGCCTCCGCCGGTCAGAATGAGTCCGCTGGTCAGGTTGCGCTGCATGCCGACGCGACTCAGCTCCTTCTTGACCATGTTGAACAACTCTTGCGCGCGCGCTTCAATGATTTCGTTCAACCGCTTGCGAGAAGCCTCCCGCGGCTCGCGCCCTTCCGGAACCGGAATCTCAATGAAGCTGTTGTCCGCCGTCCATCCCGCCACGGCACTGCCGTAATCTTCTTTGACGATCTCAGCATGTTCGGGCGTGATGCGCAGCACGTGGGCAATGTCACGGGAAAAATGATCGCCGCAGATGGGAATAGTCGCGGCCAGCTGCAGCGCTTCGCCATAATAGACCACCAGCTCTGAAGAATGCGAACCAATGTCGAGACACGCGACACCCTCCACGCGATCTTCCGGCAGCACGGACGCGTAGAAGCTCGCGATGCCATCGAACACGGTTTCATCGACGCTCAGATGCGCCTGATTGATGGCGCCGATCAAGGCGTTGTGCTCCGCATCCGACGCGGTAATCAGGTGAACATTTGCTTCGAGCGAATATGCCAGCATCTTGCGCGGGTCGCGATAACCCGGATGGTCGTCCACAACGAAATCCTGCGGGAACATCTGCAGAATCATCCGGTCTTCAGTTAGCTGCACACGGGAAGCGCGCTTCAGGCAAGTGTTTACATCGGCTTGCCCGATCTCCCGGGGCCGTCCCAATTCAAACTTGCTCCTGGTGCTGGCGCCCCGGACGGTTAAGCCGCCGAAGCTTGCGGTTACCGATTCCACCAGCGTGTGCGCCATGGCCTCAGCCTGCTGCACCGCTTCCAGAATGGAGCGCGACACGGCCTGTTGGTCCGCGATGCGGCTCTTCTGCCACCCTTGCGATTCCACCATGCCGCAGCCAAGGAACCGGATCCGCTCGTTTTCCACGCCGCAGATAAGCGCGCGTGTATAGCGAGACCCGGCATCGAGACCGACGGCGAGAGTTGTAGGCTTATTGCTCATTTGGTGGTGATCCTGTCATCCAGCCGCAGATCGAACACAGACGCATCGGGCGACGTGCGCAGGATCTCGGGATAGTGCTTGTTGAAGTTCTGAAAACGAGCGAGGAAGTTGCGGTCTCCCATCCAAAGCTCCGCGGCACGACCGTTGGCTTGCGTGACTATCCGAATGTCGCGCAAGTTTTGCGCATTGATTTCCGACACCTTCCGTGCTTCCGTTCCCAACTCCGAAACCAGAGTGCTGGCTGCGCCAACGCGAGCGCTGCGGTCCGCTTCGGTTTGATCTTCCGTGATGCCTGTTAAAACCGGCAAGTTAAATTTTACTCGCGACGGAGCCGAAAGAAATACGCCGGCGGAATCGATCAGAAGATACTGCCCGTTCGCCATATTTACGAACGCGGCGGGAGTCCGCTCTTTGATGCGCACCAGTAGACGATTGGGCCATAGGCGCGAGATGGACGCTTCTTCCACCCAATCCACTGCCAGTAGACGTCGACGCCGTTCCGCCATAGGAGTTCGGAAAGCGCTGCGCCCGTAATCGTTAGCGAATGCCTGCAAAATTCGTTGCTTCGAAGCGAAGCGCACGCCTTCGAGCGTGATACCGCCGCGCAACGCGAAATGGCCGTCGGTCAGGACGAAGTTCTGCACCTGGCGCCCGGCGTAGGCGGCTGTTGCGGCAACCACACCCCATGCCAACAGTGTGACGGTGAACTTCCAGGGAAAGCGCCGGGGCTTCACGACTTTAGGCACGGCGGAGTTTCTCCAAAATCAGGTCCGCCGCTTGGGTGACGCTGCCAGCGCCGAGTGTAATGACAAGGTCGTCCGCTTCCAACCCCTGTGT
>CAXSIG010000860.1:1386-2180 GCA_964237255.1 uncultured Bryobacteraceae bacterium | reverse complement strand
CAAACCGCTTTCCCCAGCAGAATCAGAGAGCTAGCAGTAGAGTTTTCTAAGGACCGGCTTCGCTGGCGCCTGTTGCAGTATTACCTTTTATATAAAGTTTCTTGCACAATCTATTGCTATCAGCTACAGTGACAAAACTCCCTGTCGAGCACTTTACGCTTCCTTGAGGTCTTGACAACGTGAATCGGATTTTTTTCTCCTTACTTTTTGTAATCGCCGCGCCCCTATCTTTCTCTCAAACCATCTCTAGTTCCCTGAGCGGAACCGTCACCGACCCTCAGGGCGCGTCTGTGCCTGGGGCATTGGTGCAGGCCACGGATGTGGATACGAACTCCGTCTTTCGCGCCACCACCGCCGGCAAGGGCGAGTGGACGATACCAGCGCTTTCCTCCGGCAACTATCGGGTCTCTGTGTCGCTTACCGGCTTCCAAACCACGGTGGTCGAAAACGTGAAACTGGACGTCGGCACGCCGGCGACGGTGAACGTTACGTTGACTATCGGCAGCACCAGCGACAGGATTGAAATTACGGCCGGCGCGGAGTTGCTGCAAACCACCGACGCATCGGTTTCGACCAACTTGCAGGGGCGCCAGATCAATGAGCTTCCCATGACGGCGCGCAACGGCACGGAGCTTCTGATCGCGCTACCCGGCACATCCACGCCCGGCACTTCGCGTACATCGTCTATCAACGGCCTTCCGAAGGGATCGCTCAATCTTTCTCTCGACGGGTTGAATATTCAGGACAACTACCTGCGTTCGAGCGACGGCTTCTTCGCTACGATTCAGCCGAAG
>CAXSIG010000860.1:0-1376 GCA_964237255.1 uncultured Bryobacteraceae bacterium | reverse complement strand
CGAAGCCCGCTGCGGTGGAGGAAGTCTCGGTGACTACGGCAGGTGGGAGCGCCGACGTGCTGGGGCAGGGCGCAGCGCAGGTCCGCTTCGTCACTAAGAGCGGTACGAATCAGTTCCACGGCGCGACCTTTTGGCAGCATCGGAATACGGATCTCAATTCAAATTATTACTTCAATAACATCGGCGGCATTCCTCGCGATCGTTTGATTTTGAACCAGTTTGGCGGTTCCGTCGGTGGGCCCATCCGGAAGAACAAGCTGTTCTTTTTTTATAATCATGAATTTTTTCGCCTTCCGCAGAGCTACACGTCGGCGCTTCTCACCGTCCCTGTTCAAAGCGCCCTCAACGGCGTTTACACTTACCAGGACGCCACAACGAAGCAGGTACGAGCGGTCAGCGTGTACGACATCGCGCGAAACGCCACCGCACCCGCGGGAACGCGCGCGTTCGCAACCACGCCCGATCCCATCATTCTCAAAACCCTGCAAGGCGAACTCAACTCCGCATCGCCTTCCGCAGGCAGTCTTACAAGCCGCGTAGCCAAGGCCAACGACTACAATCGCAATGATTATCAGTTTGCCTTCAACGGCTTCAATCGGCGCACATTTCCCACGGGAAAACTGGACTGGGTGATCAACGATAAGCATCACGCCGATCTGGTGGTGAACTATCAAACGTACTTCGCCAATCCGGATGCGGTGAACTCTGTGGTGCCGATTCTGCCGGGGAATGGAACGGTTTTGGGCGACCCGACTTCCGCGGGCACGCGCCGCATTTCTTTCTCCGGCACTGCCAGCATTCGGTCCGCCTGGAGTTCGCGTTTGACCAGCGAAAATCGCTTCGGCCTGAATGGTGGCGATTCTCTCTTCAGCCCCGAACTCACTCCGGCACAGTTCAGCCAATTCAATGGCTACGTGCCGGTAACTTCCGCGTACTTCACGAATCCTTACAACGCTTCCAGCACTTCACGACGCAACTCGCCTATCAAGCAGGCTAATTCAGACTGGACCTATATCACCGGTCCTCATGTGATCAGTTTCGGCGGCAGCTTTACGCAAGTGAACCTCTGGCAGCAGTCAAACTCCCGCCAGATTTTTCCGAGCGCGACTTTCGGAATCGCGAGCGCGGACCCGATCAACAGCATCTTCACCGCAGACTCGCTTCCCGGCAGCACCGCAGCGCAGCGTACGGAAGCCCAAAATCTCTACGCTGTCCTAACAGGACGCGTGTCGTCCATTTCGCGCAGTGTGTCGCTTGATGAAAAAACGCGTACGTATACGACCACGGGCGCGATCGACCGCGATCAACAACGCGAGTTCGCATTGTTCGTTTCGGACAACTGGAAGGTGACTCGCTCATTTACCGTGAATTACGGA
>CAXSIG010000859.1:0-2209 GCA_964237255.1 uncultured Bryobacteraceae bacterium | reverse complement strand
AATACGCCTACAATTCAATGGCTCGAGATGCTGGCGTTACTGTCCCGGAGACGCATCTCTTTCGGACGAAGAAGCGGGGCTATTTCGGAGTAAAACGCTTTGACCGCGAAGGCAACCGGCGCGTCCATATGCACAGTCTTTCTGGCGTGATCCATGCCGACCACCGAGTTCCTTCCCTCGACTACAACCTGGTCCTACGCGTGGTTTCCGTGCTCACAAAAAACGTTGTCGAAGTGGAGAAAGCCCATGCGCTTGCGTGCTTCAACGTGTTGGCGCATAACCGCGACGATCACGCCAAGAACTTCTCGTTCCTTCTCGATGCCAACCATCAGTGGGTTTTCGCCCCAGGCTACGACCTCACCTTCTCGGACGGCCCCGCGGGGGAGCAGAGCACCATGGTGATGGGGGAGGGGCGGGACCCCGGTGTTGAGCATCTGACGGCTCTCGGCAAGGAACATAGTCGGAAGAAAGCGCCGGGGATCCTCGCAAAGGTGCAAGCGGCGATTGCCCGATGGAAGAAGCACGCTTCTGAGGCCGGTGTCGGCGCAAAATCCACAAAAGAGATTGAAAGAAGAATCTCCGCGAAATGATGGCGGTTCAGTTTTGGTGGGGGAGGAGGGACTTGAACCCTCACGGCGAGTGAACGCCGGCAGATTTTGAGTCTGCTGTGTCTGCCATTTCACCACTCCCCCAGGAGCAATGACGACTACAGGCGGGGACTTCGTTAGTATACACCTGCAAAATGAAGTAGCCTTTATCATGCGCGTACTTCTGGCCCTCGCCGCAGTCGCCTTCACCGCGACTGCACAACGGCAACCGCTGCAACTCAAGGATTATTACCGGATCGAATCGGTTTCCGATCCTACGCTCTCCCCGGATGGCCGCCAAGTCGCCTACACGCGTACACGGGTCCTCGAAGCCGACAACAAACGCCAAAGCGCAATCTGGGTGGTTCCGTCGGATGCCGCTTCTCCACCGGTACAAGTTAGCGACCCCTCTGCGAACGCAACCGCTCCCCGCTGGAGCTCTGACGGCAAGCTGCTCGCATATAGCGCAAAAGGCCAGTGGTTCGTCCGGATGGACGCGGCGGACAAAACACCCTTTCAGATTCCCGCCGTCGAAGGCCCACCAATCTTCAGCCCCGATGGTCGCTGGATCGCGTTCACTAAGAAGGTCCCACCCGCGAAAAAGCCCGCTGAGCCGATTTCCGACTTCGACCGCCTCACACAAGATCGGTTCAAAGGCCGGATGTACGACTGGATGAATATTCGCTTCGACGGTCGCGGTTATCTTCCAGACCCGCGCGACCCAGGCGCGACTCCCCCGTCCGAGTTATTTGTCGTCCCAGCTTCGGGAGGTGAGGCGAAGCAACTCACCCATCTCGGCGTCGATGTTGCAACTCCCGCGTGGCGCCGCGATGGACAAATGCTCGCATTCACAGCAAATACCCATCAGCGCGACGAACACGCTTACGAAAGAGCCGACCTCTGGACCGTCAAGCTAGACGGTGAAACAAAGCGCCTGACAGCGCACCTGCCTGGTCGCCGGACGGACGCTACATCGCGGTTCTTCGCGACGAAGGTTTGGATCGAATTCTGCAATCGAAGCGGCAGCGGGGAAGCGCGCTCGATCTGTTTCTTATCCCTGTATCGAATGGAACGCCACGTAACCTAACGCCGGATTGGGACGACTTGCCTGGTCCTCCCAAGTGGAGTGGAGACGGTAAATCGATCTTCTTCCACGCAGCAATCAAAGGGACGGCGCATCTGTTTCGCGTCTTAGCCCCAGAAACGGAAAACCCTAAAATTGAGCAGATTACGGAAGGCGATCGAGTGCTGGGCGACGCAACGGTTGTCGGCGGCAAGATGGCCTATACCGCTGCAAGTCCGGACCGTCCGATCGAAATCTATTCCGCCGAGCTTCCTGCGAACGGTCGCGCGCCAATCGCCTCCGAGCGAAAATTGACCGCCATCCAAGACGATCTCGTCGCCCACTGGCAACTCGGCAAGACGGAGCGCATTCGTTATGACAGCAAAGACGGTACATCGATAGACGGTTGGGTGGTGCTCCCGCCTGGCTACGATTCTGCCCGTAAATACCCGCTCATTCTCAGCATTCATGGCGGCCCGCATGGCGCCTTCTCGAACACCTTCTCTTTTGAAGAGCAAATTTTCGCCGCCGCTAGATACGTCGTGGAATTCACAAATCC
>CAXSIG010000858.1:0-2211 GCA_964237255.1 uncultured Bryobacteraceae bacterium | reverse complement strand
TCCAAATGTCCTCAGTCCCGAAGAAGCTGCCAATCTCATCGACGCTGCGAGCAACCTGATGCACCGGGCCATGCTCATGACGCTTTACTCCACCGGCGTAAGGCGGGCGGAGTTATGCCATCTCAAGGTTGCCGATATCGATAGCGCCCGCATGGTGATCCACGTTCAGCAAGGCAAAGGCGGACGTGATCGCGATGTTTTGCTCAGCCCAAAGCTGCTGGAGACTTTGCGTGAGTACTGGCGATGGATCCGGCCAAAGATTTACCTGTTTCCCGGAATGGTGAACAACTGGCGTGCCGATGTTCCGATTACGGAGAAGATGGTCTGGGGCGCAGTCAGACAAGCATCAGAGCGCGCCGGAATCACGAAACGAGTTTCGCCACACACCCTCCGGCATAGCTTTGCGACCCACATGCTTGAAGCAGGCGCCGATCTTCGGACCATTCAGGTTCTGCTTGGGCACGCGAAAATCGCGGACACCACGGTTTACCTGCACCTCTCTCGCCGCCATCTTCAGGCCGTCGCCAGCCCTATCGAAGCAATCGAGTTGTCCAAGCCCGAAGCGGCGAAGCGTTCTAGGAAACGCATTAAGCCGTGAGTCGGCCCACCGTTGAGGTGGCCGATATCATCCGCGTAGCGGGCGACAGCTTCATCGAACGGAATCAGTCTCATCTGGCTTGGCCGCACCTGAAAGTGCTAAGAGCCATCCGAGACTGCCGCACCGCGGCATTAGGCGGTCACCTAGATCAGTGTTCCCGATGCGGCCATCAGGCCATTTCTTACAACTCGTGCCGGAACCGGCACTGTCCGAAGTGTCAGACCAACGCCCGTGAGCTATGGCTAACGAAGCGATCCCAAGATCTACTTCCCGTTCCTTATTTCCATGTTGTTTTCACGCTTCCACACCAGCTTTCTGCCCTTACACTTCAGAACAAGAAGATCATCTACGATCTGTTGTTTCGGGCCAGCGCCGAAACATTGCTTGAGGTTGCCGCTGATCCAAAACACCTTGGCGCGGACGTCGGTTTCCTCAGCGTTCTGCATACCTGGGGACAAAACCTCCAACATCATTCCCATGTTCACTGCGTAATTCCGGCAGGCGGCATCTCACCGGATCGATCGCTTTGGATTACTCCTCCAGTTCGATTTTTCTTACCTGTTCGCGTACTGAGCAAAGTGTTTCGCGGCAAGTTCGCCGATGGACTAAAGCGTCTCTTCCGCGCGGACAAGATGACTTTTCATGGATCTCTTCGCGACTTCGCCGGTCCCAAACTCTTCCGTTGTTTTCTTCGAAGTTTGTTCCGGAACAACTGGGTTGTGCATGCGAAGCGGCCTTTCGGAGGACCGGAACACGTTTTGCAATACCTGGCCCGCTATACCCATCGGGTTGCTATTTCCAACCATCGTCTGCTTGCGTTTGAAAACGACATGGTGACCTTTCGTTGGAAAGACTATTCGCACGGCGATAAGAAGCGCAAGATGACCGTCAGTTCGGATGAGTTTCTACGCCGCTTTTTGCTCCACCTGCTTCCCAGAGGCTTCGTTCGCATTCGGCATTTTGGGCTGCTCGCCAATAGCAGCCGCAACGAACTGATCCCGCTCTGCCGTAACCTTCTTGCTTGTGCCAAGGACAACTGTATTCCCGGCGCAGTACATCCACCCGCATCTTGGCGCTGCCCTAAATGTCCAGGGAGCATGATCCTCGTCGAGAAGCTTACAGCGCTACAAATCCGCCAGAGGTCTGCGGCTTCGGCGGCACTCTGCGACACATCTTAAGCTCAATGATTCACCACGACAATGCGCAGTCCGATGTATTCAGGAGACGTGTGCTCCAACCAAGACGATGTTCCGCCATCATCACCTCCACGAGCTGAAATGCAGCCAGCAGAGATCTCTACGATGCAGTCTCGTCAGGTAACCAATCATGACGATCATCGTGACCTCGCCATTTTCTTCTGCTTCGGTTGGACAAGCTGCACAAAACCGAAGCAACTCCCATAGGGGTAGCGTCCCCCGCGCGAGCGGGTCAGTTCAAACGGTCCTATCGAAAGCGCCCGCCTGAATAATACCTGTCTGCTCAACTCACCCCGGCGGGCCGCTCCCGATAGGAATCCTAGCGTTTAGCGTTCCTAATCGCCAGACTTCTTTCCGATGTTATTGCAGCGCAGCTTCCGGTAGCGGGACTTGAACGAAGCGCTACGCGCAGTAAGG
>CAXSIG010000857.1:0-2211 GCA_964237255.1 uncultured Bryobacteraceae bacterium | reverse complement strand
TTGCTGTAGCTTCTCGACGGTTTCTTGACCGCAACCTTTGCGGCTACTGTACCCACGGCGGCGTAGCCCACGGCTTGGACAGCGGTTGGCGTGACGGAGGATGTGGTCAACTGGACGGCGCCCATCAGCACAGTGGCACCCGCTAGAAAGCCAGTCCCTTGAACCGTTACGTTGACCGTTCCGGACGTGAGAGGATTTGGGGACACCGACGAGATGACCGGTCCGGCAGGCAGCAGATAGATGTACACGGTGGCGGAAGTCGCGGGTGTTGCCGTGAGAGCGGCCTTAACCGCGACAGGGTTCGAAGCCGGCATCGAGACAGGAGCGGTGTACAAGCCTTTCGACGAAACGGTTCCGAGCGTGGAATCGCCGTTGATGGACCATGTGATCGGGGCCCCGGCGGCTCCGGTAGCGTTGAGTTGAACGGTTCCCCCTAAGGACGAGGAGAGGTAACCGGTTGGCGAAATGCCGAACGTTTCGGCGTGAAGTGGGATGCACGCGAGCGCGGCGGCGGCACACAGGGATACTGCTAACGATTTCTTAAACAACGAATTCTCCTTACAGCCGTTTTAGGTCTTCATAACGAGATGCGGAAAGAAGCGGGGCCCTGGGAAAGTTTTTTTGGGGAGCATGTTACGATTCACCATTCGTGACACGAAGCGCACTATGGCGTTGGCTGGCTGTGCTGGTGCCGGCGGCCTTACTTTACCTTTTGCCGGTTCCCGGCTTCACTCCGCAGCAGCGGCACTTGCTGGCTATTTTTCTGGGCACGATCATTGCGCTGGTTGCCCGGCCTGCGCCGATGGGAGTGTCCGTTCTGGTAGCGATGACGCTGCTGGCACTACTTCGGGTTCTGCCCTTCACGCGGGTGTTGACCGGCTTCAGCAATACAACCCTTTGGCTGATTTTCACGGCGTTTCTGTTCGCCCGCGCAGTAACGGCGACGCGGCTGGGGATGCGCGTGGCTTATATTTTCATCGAACGTTTCGGTAAGAGTTCGCTCTCGCTCGGCTATTCGATTGTCGCGACGGATGCTTTGCTTGCGGTGTTTATTCCGTCCGATACGGCCCGCGGCGGAGGAATCGTTTTCCCTATCGTGCGAAGTCTGGCGCAGGCGTTCGATTCAGAACCCGGAGCTACGGCGAGGCGTATCGGAAACTTTCTGGTCCTGGTTGGTTTTCATGCGACCTATACGGCGTCCGCCATGTTTTTGACCGGCATGGCGGCGAATCCGCTGATTGCGGAAGTCGCGTTGAAGATCGCGCATGTGGAACTGACATGGGGCCGGTGGGCCGCGGCTGCGGCGCTTCCGGGAGCGCTCTCACTGATACTGGTTCCCTTCCTTCTCTATAAGTTGGCGCCACCGGAGATTCGGGATACATCGGCGGCGCGTGTTCTGGCACGGCGCGAGTTGGATGCCATGGGGCCGCTCTCGAGGAACGAAAAATGGTTGATCGCGATCCTGTTGGCCGTCATGGTGGGGTGGGTTACGTCGCCTTACCATGGCGTGCCGAATGCGTTTGTCGCGCTGGGCGGGCTTTGCGCGATCCTGCTTTCAGGCGTGCTGGCGTGGGAAGAACTGCTGAGCGAATCGCGGGCTTGGGATGCGCTGATCTGGTTTGCGCCGCTGTTGATGATGGCGGATGCGATGCAGGAACTGGGAGTGATCAAGGTGCTTTCGGCTTCGGTATTCGGGAGCCTGGCGGGGTGGAACTGGCTGGCGGCAATGGGGGTGTTGCTGTTGGTTTACCTTTACATTCACTACGCGTTCGCGAGCATGACGGCGCATGTTACGGCTTTGTATCCGGGCTTTCTTACGGCAGCGGTGGCGACGGGTGCTCCCGCTTTGATGGCCGCTTTGCCACTGGCCTATTTCTCCAATCTGAACGCGGGGCTGACGCATTATGGAACCGGGTCGGCGCCGGTTTATTTCAACGCGGGATATGTGAGCCAAGCGGAGTGGTGGAAGCTGGGGTTCATCGTGTCGCTGCTGAATCTGGTGTTGTGGTTGGGGATTGGTCCGCTTTGGTGGAAAGCGTTGGGTTTCTGGTAGGCAGATACACTTCGAGCGTACGGAGCCGGTTTTGCCGGTGAATATCATCCAGTAATCTTGTTTTCGGAGTTGAGTTCGGGGTCGAGACGGCCCTCCATCGCGCGGGTTTTGCGGATGTATTTCTCGATTTCCGGAAGCGTAGAAACGAAGCCAAACTG
>CAXSIG010000856.1:1371-2213 GCA_964237255.1 uncultured Bryobacteraceae bacterium | reverse complement strand
ATCGCTGGCCACTGCTTCATCCGAATTGTCCTGCAACAGCACGCGGCCCGGCAACGACATGCCAAACTCCCGCGCCCCGCGCATCGCAAGAAGAAAGAGCGCGATGCCGCCTTTGATGTCCAGAACACCCGGTCCCCAGAGCCGTCCATCGGCCTCCCGAAAAGGCATCTGCGCCAACGTTCCCATCGGCCAAACAGTATCGCCGTGGGCGAGCACCAACACTTGTTCGCCACTCGCTCCCCATTGACACTCCAGGTGCCCGCCCTCTGCACGCCGAACCGCCGCGCCATCGGCTTGAGCCACCTCCGCCAGCAGGTTCCCGAAGCGCTCAAGCGCAGCCGGGTTGTCGCTGGGCGATTCACACTCCACGAACTGCCGCAGTAAGTCGCGAAACGCCGGCAACTGACGTTCCGCCCAATCGATTAGAGGGGACACGTTTGTTAGAATACGGTGTTCCATGCCAACTCTGGACATCAACGAGATCCGGAACATCCTGCCGCATCGTTACCCGATGCTGCTGGTGGACCGCATTCTCGAAATGGATACTACGCGCATTCTTGGCGTTAAGAACGTCACGGCGAACGAGCCGTTCTTTGCCGGACATTTTCCGGATTTCCCCGTAATGCCCGGCGTTCTCATTGTTGAAGCGATGGCGCAAACCGCCGGCGTACAGGTGCTGGGCAACATTCCCGACCGTGAAAATTATCTGGTCTTTCTGGTGTCCATCGACCATGCGCGATTTCGCAAACCGGTCCGGCCGGGCGATCAGCTTCTGATGGAACTGACCGTTCTAAGGCGCAAGGGAACGGTAGCCAAGATGGCGGGCCGGGCGACCGTGAACG
>CAXSIG010000856.1:0-1341 GCA_964237255.1 uncultured Bryobacteraceae bacterium | reverse complement strand
ATGTGCAAGCTCGAGCGAAAGGGAGAGTAAGTCTGGTCCACGCGACCGCTCTGATCCATCCGCAAGCGCGTGTTTCCGCCGATGCCGAAATCGGGCCGTACTGCATTGTCGGCGCGGAGGTTGAGATCGGCGCCGGTACCCGGCTGATGGCGAACATCTATGCCGAAGGCCCTACCTGGATTGGGGAAGGAAACACATTCTTCCCGTATTCGACCGTTGGTGTGGCTTCGCAAGACAAGAAATACAAAGGTGAGCGGGCGGAGACAAAGATCGGCAACGGCAACACGATTCGCGAGTTTGTAACCATCCACCGCGGTACGGAAGGCGGCGGAGCGTCGACACAAATCGGGGATCGTAATCTGCTGATGGCTTACGTTCACATAGCGCACGACTGCATGGTGGGCAGCGACATTATTTTGGCGAATGCTGTCACCTTGGCCGGCCATGTGGAGATTCAGGACCATGCCTCCATCGGCGCGTTCAGCGGCATCCACCAATTCTGCCGAGTGGGCCGGCATGCGTTCATCGGTGGTTACAGCGTAGTAACGCAAGACGTGATGCCGTTCTCGACTACGGTGGCCGATCGAACGATCGGAGTTTATGGCGCGAATCGAGTGGGCCTGGAGCGGCGAAGCTTTGATGGCGAGGCGATTGAAAGCTTGCAAACCGCGTTCCGGCTCCTCACGAGGGCCGGTCTTAACACTTCGCAAGCGGTTGCGAAAATTCGCGAGGAGTTGCCCGAAACGGCGGAACTTCGAGAATTGTTGGAGTTTATCGCGGCGTCGAAACGCGGCGTGATCAAATAGGCCGCGCGGCTCCCGATAGCCGAAACATCGGTCTGACTTCCTGTCGCCAATTCGCGTTGAGCCCGACTCGACATACTTCGACCGACGGACGGAAATAACTCAATATAGTTTCGGCAGTGGAATGAAACTGGATGGACGGCGCGACCAGCAGTAGCTTCGGCGGCAAGGTGGATATCGTCATGCCTGGAAAGTATCCCGCCTTCGTGAAGTCACCCTTCGCGGCATGATCGGCCACCCGCATCCAATAGTCGAGGGCTTGTAAAGGGAGATGGATGTCTTCCGACGCCTTCAGTTCCACCACGGCCAACCGTCCGCGATTATCGATGGCGAGCAGGTCCGCGATTCCCCGATCTCCCGCTGTGAAGGCAGGCACCTGTCCGTAGATGGGTGCGGCGCCCAGCGTTGGATCAATCTGTTCGATGGCGGCGCGAACACGCGATTCCATCCAGCGTTCCGGAGCGTCGTCGTGCAGTACACTGCCCGGTTCGCAACGCAAACGAGACAATTGGCGCGCATGCGTGAGGATCTCAACCGT
>CAXSIG010000855.1:0-2214 GCA_964237255.1 uncultured Bryobacteraceae bacterium | reverse complement strand
CGTCCGTTACCTCGTATGTCGTACGGCCTCCAATCGCATTCGGAAAAGACCGTGCATAAGAGTCAGCAAGGGGCCATCTTCACGCTTGAATGCCGTAGGAACGCGCTCACCGACCGTATCTTACATCGACACTTCTCGCCGCGAACCCGATACTTGTTCCCAGACCCGTCAGGTAATTATGTCGGCAAGTGTGTCCTTAAAGCTTCCGGCAGGCGGAGAATAACGTTGGTTGTAACCAGCGAGGATCGCTTGTTTAAGAGCGCTTTGATCGACGTCGTCAAGGTGGCGCGGGGAGGCGGCGCCGGGCGTATGCTCGTAGTTGAACGCAATTACGTCGATTGCTACGGGAGCCCGCAGCGGCCGCGAGCGCAGTAGAGCGAGCAACGCGTGAGCAATGGCTGGATACGGCGTAAAGTCCGCGTTACCAAGCCAATCGAGCAGATCCCCTTCCGGTACGCTGAAATTCACGCCGACTTTTTGGAGTGCGGCCAGCAAATCTGCGGGGCTCGACGGGTCTGGCGGGTTGGACGGCGGCCCGAACGAAACAGTCGTCGCTGGTCCGGTCAGCGCAGTCGTTTTGACGATCCCGCCAACACGCACCTCGGCGCTTCCCTGCGCCGGCACAGACAATAAATAGCGCCCCTGCGCGTTAGTAAACGTAGCGTACCGTTTCCCGCTCGAAAGTAATACGTCCACTCTGCTGTTGAAGACGGGCTTGTTCCCGGAATCCATGACAGTCCCCGCGAGGGCCGACATTGCTGCCCCAGCGATCTCCGGCTCCTCGAAGAAGACCAAAGTCTTGAACATTGTGTCTTGATAAACGGCGATCATCTTGTGGTACCGGAGGGTTTCTGAGCGAAGTACAACGGTTGCCGCCTCCTTCGTTCCGGTCGAGACATTTCGGGATTTCTCGTAATCCCACTCGAACGTCAAGCCCACACTCAGCGTGCCTTTGGCGATGAGGATGTCGAACCCCGCCTGGAGACTAACGGCGACGTTGAGTTGTTTCGTGTTGCCCGTGATCGTTCCTTGCGCGTTCTCGTCACTTAGCTCAGTGCCAAGGCCCGGAACGCTGTCCCCCGGATTGTCCGGTCCGTTCACGGCGAAACTCGCCAGATAGCGATAGCGGTCTTGCTCAATTGGGGCACCAACAAGTAACGGATGAAGCCCGGCGATCGTCGCGAAGTCAGCTTGCGTGAGTAGCCTCAGATGAGCCTTCTTGAAATCGGGAATGAGAGCAGGATTCAGTAATTCCGCGCCAGTAAGGGCGACGATGTCCATAGTCGTGCCAGCCCCCTGAATACCGACACTCAGGCTGATACTTTGGTCTGCATGGCGGGCCGCATCGACCCGGATATTCGTCCACACATAGAACAGGTCGCGCGTGTGGTCGATTTGATCCGACTTCGAAGTGATGGAAAGGGTCGAGTTGCGCTCCTTCTTGATCTCGACCGATGTGCCATCTTTTTTTCCAACGGCGAACTGGACCGAGGCATCCAGCCCATTGCCGAAAGTTTTCTCCTCCGTCGCGATTGAGGACCCGGTTTTGAACGAGTTCGTGATTTCGACCGTCACACCCGCAGAACTCCCGGCAGCATAAGTTGCCTCACTGCCGATGCCGGGCGGATTATAAAGAATGTTGGTGACCAAGTACCTCGGAAACAGCGTACTGATGACAGGTTGATTAAGACACGCGCTCAATTGCGCCTTTGCCGTTTCCAGTTGCCTGATCAAGCCTGCCAGCGCAGCAGGGGGTTTGTGTACAGGGCCCCCGCCAGGGCCGGGTTGTTGGCTGTCTTTTAAATCGGCGATGGTGTTCTCGAGATCGGTGACCTTCTTTGCTAAGCTCGTACAGTCCGGCATGTCTAAACCTTTCAAAGACACCGTGGTGTCTGGTAGCTTCTCGGGGCACGGCTAAGAACTCCACGCGAGGGAATTGTTACTTGAAAATAACATGTTCCGGCCTTATTATCGTGAACCGTATCCGCTTCGCTCTGATGCACCCGGCTTCTGATGGACGGCGAGCATTCATCGTCGGACGAAATCGATGGCGTTTCGGTAGAAGTGTAGGCTCCGACCCTGGTGTCCCATCCCACTGCGCTTAACGCAGCCTCTATTGTAAGAGCGCTTTCCAGCCGTTTTGCCGTTTCAGCGCAGGCGGGCTCTGGTGCAATTTCTACGCCGAGGCCTTACTGGTCGGGTTGCATGTCGTTT
>CAXSIG010000854.1:0-2226 GCA_964237255.1 uncultured Bryobacteraceae bacterium | reverse complement strand
CGAGGGCTTCATTCATCAAGTCGGTGGCGGTCCAGTGGGCGTCGTATTCCCTGCCCTGGATCATGCTTTGGGTGATAGGTGCGGAGAGTCGCTCGAAGAAGAACCACCAGAGCGCTGTTGCGGCTTCAAGACCCTTTGGTTCGAATGGTGTCGCGTGTAGAAGTTCGCCTGCGTGCAACACGGCGGCCCGAATCTCCGGGTTTACCTTGGCATCGTAAAACTGCGGCCACACCCCTACTTTCGAGCGTTCGTACTGCTGCGGAAGCACAGGCGCGGAGAATGGATCGGAGGGATCATAACCGGCTACCACGGCGAACAAAGCGGCTACATCCTCCACCGATCGTGCCATTGGTCCAACTACTCCCAACAAGCCGCCTAAATGCGCGATGGGGGGGTAGTGGCCAACACCTGATATGCGACCCGGCGTCGGTTTTAGTCCCGCGATCCCGCAATAGTGCGCCGGAACGCGAACCGAACCCCCGCCATCGCTACCGATTCCTCCGGCAGAGCAAAAGCTCGCGATCGCCGCAGATTCGCCGCCGCTTGAACCACCCGCCGTATGCGCCGCATTGAGCGGATGACTCGTCCGGCCAGTCAGGTAATTGTCCGTTTCGTAATTGTTGAGAAATTCCGGCGTGTTAGTTTTTCCGATGACGATTGCTCCCGCCGCGCGAAGCTTCTCGACGGTACGGCCGTCGTTCTGCGCGATGTGTCCCAGGCGGAATTTGCTTCCGCAGAGCGTCGGATGTCCGGCTATATCGATACTGTCTTTCATGGTTACAGGAACGCCCGCGAGTGGCCCGAAGTCCGGCGGCATGACTCTGGCAATTTCGAGAGCTTCCCGTTCATAGGTTTCGACGAACGCATTGATGCGCGGGTTTACATCGGCGATCCGCTCGAAGTGAGCTTCTATCAGGGCAACAGGCGAGACCTCGCGCTTCCGAATGGCGGTCGCCATTTGGACCAAGGACAGTTGGGTCAAAATCTAAATGCGACCTAGTCGCTTCACCGCTTCCGTGATGGACTTCAGCTTCTCGATGAGGGGCAGTGTTCGATGTTCGGTGTCGTCCAATTCCTGCGCGCGCTTGAGAATATCGGCCGCATGCTCTCGCGGGACCACGACGACGCCGTCTTCGTCAGCCACAATGATGTCGTTCGGCTTCACGGAAGCACCCGCGCAAGTGATCGGAATGTTGGACCCCGCAAATCGGTAGTGGTTGACGGATGTGCTGGGCGCAACGCCTGTGGAGTAGACCGGGAACTGCACTTTCTTGATTTGCGGAAGATCGCGAACGGCTGCGTCGATCACCGCCCCGGCCATGCCTCGAACTTTCATGGCCGTCGCCATCAGTCCGCCGATTCCCGCGATGTCTTCGCCATCTTCCAGTTTCATCACGTAGACCGAACCGGCCGGTGCTTTATCGATCGCTTCGAGCATCCCGGAGGACGCCGCGCCGCCTTCTTTATGCTCTTCTTTTTTGAGGAGCACCGTCACCGCGGGTCCAGCAAACTTATTGGTGTACAGCGGACGCATCTTGTGCGACATATACGTCTTCTGGCCGTAGAGTTGTTCGATAGCATCGGCGACGGAAGCAGCTTCTACCAGCTTGAAACCTTCAATTAGGGGATCCTGAGCCAGCAACGGCAAACAGAGTGCGAACAGGGCAATGCATCTCATGACTTTGTTATCCCTTATAAAGGCCCAAATATTCCAGTGTTCGGGTCGCTAACGAAAAGAAACGCTATTATTTTTTTGTTAGCGTTTTGATAACGAAAAGATTTTTCGTGAGTTCCGACATTCGTGCAGACTCGAGGCTCGGCCGCTACGTCGTCCAGAAATACGACGGCGAGACGGTTCGTGCGTTCGTGCCTCCCCCGCTGCCGCCGGATCCTCCAGTTCGGTTGGATAGCCTACAGCGGCAATTGGAACGGGCGAATCAAGCGATTGGAAGATTGGATGGATTAGCGTCCGCGCTCCCGGACCTGTCTCTTTTCCTTTATACCTACGTGCGGAAAGAGGCGGTGCTTTCCTCTCAGATCGAAGGAACGCAATCCTCGCTTTCGGATTTATTACTGTTCGAGAATCACGAAGTGCCAGGAGTCCCGGTGGCGGACGTTCAGGAAGTCTCAAACTACGTAGCTGCGCTTTATCACGGCCTGGAACGCATTCGCGGCGCCCTTCCTTTATCGCTACGCCTGATTCGCGAGAGTCACAAGATTCTACTG
>CAXSIG010000853.1:0-2236 GCA_964237255.1 uncultured Bryobacteraceae bacterium | reverse complement strand
CTTTTGGAAGTGCTTTGGCCGCGGCGCGAAGCCATGCATTGCCCTGAGTACCGTTGTCGGACCGGGCGTCGAAGACAAACATTCCTCGATCTTTCGCCAGCAGGGAACGGTCGACCAATCCTTGCGCGTCCTGATAGCTGTATCCGGTCAGCCGAGTCACCAGGTAAATCGGAAACTTGGGGTGCGAAAACGGTTCATTTCCGTGGGTGAAATACGGATTATTCGCCGCGCCTCCGGTGGGGATAGCGATTCCGTGTTTGCGCGCATACATCGCGGCGAGTTCCGAATCGACGGAAGCGGCGTCCGTCTGCATATCGTTTCCGCCATTTTCTCCAGCGATTCGAAGCGGGATACCTGTGGTGGTCACGATATACAGCACCTTGTCTACTAACCCGTTCTTTTTCAAGAAGGAATAGATGGGAGCTTCAACGTTTTCCTCATAGCTGGTTCGACCGATCAGTTCGTCCGGTGCGACATTCAGTTTACAAACTTGGTTTAGGGGAACCTCGCGTTTCTTGACGTAGTAATCGGCGATTCTCCTGCTTACGGCAGAGCGCTGGTTTTCGACGACGAGCACCTCGCTGCCGGACGCACCCATGAGCGGCACCGCAGCCAGCATTGCTAGTCCCCATAGCTTGCCGTGATTTTGCATACTGCTACAATACCTTTAACTTGTGATCCGGCACGAGCCCGATGGATTTCGACCAATTACATACCTTTCTCGAAATCGTACGGTTGAAGAGCTTCTCGAAAGCCGCTCAGACCTGCTATCGTACGCAGCCTGCAATCAGTGCGCAAATTCGCCAATTGGAGCAGGAGCTTAAGACCGACCTTTTCGAGCGGTTCGGCAGCAGAATTTCGTTAACTACGGCCGGGAAAATTTTCTCGGAGTACGCCGAACAGATTCTGGAACTTAGGCGACGCGCGCAAGATTCGCTTCACGAGCTGGAACTGGTGCCTCGTGGGGAGTTGGTTATTGCCGCGAATGAGGCGACGTGCATCTACGTTTTGCCGCAGGTTTTTTCCGAATATAAGAAACAGTTCCCGGCTGTGCAGCTTCAGGTAAATCGGTCGTTCGGGGGGCGCGTGGTCGAAGGCGTGATGGAGAACGTCGCGGACTTCGGCCTCACTCAACTGCCTATCCCGGAGAAACGTGTACAGGTGGTGGATATCTATAAGGACGAAATCCGGTGCATTGTGCCATTTGGGCACGCGCTGGCGAAATCTCCGTCCATGAGCGCGCAACAAGCGGCCGATTCGCCACTCCTGCTCCCGAAATCCGGTACAACTCGAACGCGCCTGGATAAGTGGTTTGAGCCGGTCGAGGACCGGATGAACATTTCCATGGAACTGGATTCCACGGAGATGATGAAGCGTTTCGTGATAGCGGGCTTGGGTATTTCATTCCTAGCGGTTTCGAATTGCCGGGAGGAGATTGCCGCCGGTAAGGTGCGGGCGATTCCGCTAACGCCAGAGCCGATGATCCGAAAGTTAGGGCTGATTTATCGAAAAGACAAGGCGCTTTCGAAGGCGGCAATGGGCTTTATCCACGTAACTCTGGAGCACTTCGGCGCGCCCGACCAGAATCATGCGGTTCTTGTGGGGCAGTAGGAAAATGCTTCCAGAGTGCGATAAGACGGCTTCCGGCGTGGTGCGGACATCGGCGATTTTGATTGCCGCGGGAGACAACAGGCCTGAGGTGTATCGCTCTCTGGACGATGTGCCCGGCCCCATGAGGCGGCTGCTTACCAGATCCACGGAGGGCGAAAACTCAGGGACGATTTGGATTGCCGATCAGCGGGGGAGAGAAGAGATTACGCGGACTTTGGACGCTTCGCATGTTGCCAAGCCAACCCGTCCACCGCTTGCGCTGGTTTGGTTGTGGATGGTTGCCATTCTCTCGGTTGGCGTATTGCTCACGCTGCTGAGAGGTCGTTTATGATTGCCGAGGCGAGCGTGAGACTGGGTGTGTTCGCAACAGTAGTTGGCGAGGTTCCAGTTCGTTTTGAAACATCCTTAGAAGGCGGAGACTGTGAACAAGCGTGGTTCCTAGCCTCGGCACCGGTGCGCCTTGGAGCGCTGGTGAAGTTAGAAACGGAGGACACGCTTTGGATGGGCGTGGTTGCCACATGTCACAAAGAGGGCGAGGAGTGGCGGGTCGCGTTTCATGTCGAGCACATCCTTCGGAACGTGCAAGATCTTCTGTACATGGCCGCGCGCTTCGAATAGCGGGATT
>CAXSIG010000852.1:0-2238 GCA_964237255.1 uncultured Bryobacteraceae bacterium | reverse complement strand
CAAGCAATCCGCCGCAGCCCCCGCAGGTCCTCATGAGCAGGACGCGAATCTCGTGCGCACTCCAAAGGGCGATTGGGAACTTCCCGCCGGACGCGCCACACAAGCGTTTCAGGATCTGAATGGCCGCTCAGGTTCCGGCAGCGTCTTTCAACTATCCCAGAACCGCTATCAGCGCCAGTACCTCCAGGCATTTCAACAACTTCGCGCCCTCCGCGCCGCTCCTGAATCCCTCTACTACCCCGGCGAAGTCGTAAAACCGCGAAACGCCCCTGAGAAACGCCCGCAGTTGCTAGCTTTTCCCGCAGCCCCAATCCCACCAAACCTCACCGAATCCCAGGAAATCCCAAGCGAACCCAACTCCCAATAACCCCACGCTCCCGCCCGTCACCAGGCAATTCTTTCTGAGCGGCGAGCGTAAGCGACCCGTCTGCCGACCCCACCCACAACACCCCACCAACCCCGCACTCCCGCCCATCCGCCACGTCCCCGACGTATGCTAACCTAGTCTATCCGTAAGCTCGTGCTGTCCGCTTGCGTAGCGCATCGCTTTATCTCACGCGTCTCGCCAGCCAGCCATGCCCCGGATTCAGCCGTTTTGCTAACCGATTCGCCCACATCCCAACCGCGCACGCCTGTAACCGCAGCGTTCCGAAACGTACCAACCATCCCAGGAGATAAATAGTTCACCGATGAAACCAAAACAACACGTCTATTCCTTTGGCGACGGCACTGCCGATGGCGATGGAAAGATGAAAGACACGCTCGGCGGTAAAGGCGCTGGCCTCGCTGAGATGTCCCGCGCCGGCCTCCCCGTGCCCCCCGGCTTCACCGTCGCCACCGAAGTCTGCAACTTGTATTTCTCGAACGGCAACAAAACGCCGGACGACATCGAGCATGAAGTCGATCAAAAGCTCGCCCTCCTCGAAAAGCGCATGCACCAGAAGCTGGGCGATCCCAAGAACCCCCTGCTCGTCAGCGTTCGCTCCGGCGCCAAATTCTCCATGCCCGGCATGATGGATACCATCCTCAACCTGGGCCTCAATGACGAAACCGTCCACGGCCTCATTGAAAAGAGCGGCAATGAGCGCTTCGCTTATGATTGCTACCGCCGCTTCATCCAGATGTTCGGCAACGTCGTGCTCGATATGGGCAAGCACCCCTTTGACGAAGTCTTCGAAGCCCGCAAGACAAAGAAGCGCGCCAAGCTCGATACGGATCTGAATTCGGACGATCTCCAGGCCGTCATCGCCGATTACAAGAAGCTCGTTCAGAAGAAGACCGGCAAAGCCTTCCCGCAGGTCCCGCGCGAACAGCTCTCCATGGCTCGCGATGCTGTGTTCCGCTCCTGGAATGGCGATCGCGCCATCGTCTATCGCCGCATGGAAAAGATTCCCGATGACATCGGCACCGCCGTCAACATCCAGGCCATGGTGTTCGGCAACATGGGCGATACATCCGCCACCGGCGTCGGCTTCACCCGCAACCCCTCCACCGGCGAAAAGGTGTTCTATGGCGAATTTCTGGTCAACGCGCAGGGCGAAGACGTCGTCGCAGGTATCCGCACGCCGCAGCCCATCGCCGAACTCGAAAAGGTTCTTCCCGAAGCCTATAACCAACTCCGCGAAATCACCACGAACCTGGAACAGCACTATCGGGACATTCAGGATTTCGAATTCACCATCGAAGACAAGAAGCTGTACATGTTGCAGACCCGCAACGGAAAGCGCACGGGTCCCGCCGCCGTCAACATCGCCGTCCAGATGGTGCACGAAGGCCTCATCAATAAGAAGGAAGCCGTCCTGCGCGTCGCTCCGCAGCAGCTCGATCAGCTTCTCCACCCGATTCTCGATCCCAAGTCCACCAGCGCTCTGCAGGAACTCGCCACGGGTCTCCCTGCATCGCCCGGCGCCGCCGTCGGACGCGTTGTCTTCGATAGCGAGCACGCCGTTCACGAAGCGCCCAAGAACCCCGTCATTCTGGTCCGAAGCGAAACCACTCCGGATGATATTCACGGCATGGAAGTCGCCAAAGGAATCCTCACCGCGCGTGGCGGTATGACCAGTCACGCCGCCGTTGTTGCTCGCGGCATGGGCGTCCCCTGCGTCGCCGGTGCCGGTGCTCTCGAAATCAGCGAAGCCAAGCGTGAAATGAACGTGCTCTCGCATGGCAAGAAAATCACGGTCAAGGAAGGCGATTGGATTTCGCTCAACGGTTCCACCGGCGAAGTCTTCGTCGGCC
>CAXSIG010000851.1:0-2243 GCA_964237255.1 uncultured Bryobacteraceae bacterium | reverse complement strand
TGGACAAATCCAACACGAGGACCCGATTTCCTTCTTTGGCCAGGGCGACAAACTTTCCATCCGGGCTGAAGGCGTGTTCCGTCACCGAACCTGTATGAGCCTGGAGTGCCACGTGGCCGGTCGAACGAAGCAGAGCCTGCCGGAGCGCATCTGTAGCTTCAGCACCGCGATCCATCTCCCAGGATTTTTGGGCGTGGCGGATGCTCTGCTCCGGATCACGGCTTAGCTGCTCGATGGACTGCGCGGCCAACGTACGCGAAGCCGCCTGTTGCCCTCGCTCGACGGCAAGGCGCTGCTGCTCGGCTGCGACCTCCGTTTCTGTTTTGGCAATGCCCTTTTGCTTTTCTGCCTCGCTGGTTTGATCACGAGCGATGCGAGTCTGATCCAGAGCGATGCGAGTTTCCTTGCGGGCCTCGCGCGCCGCATAAAGACTAAAGAAGGCTAGCAGGGAGAGGGCAACGGTCGCGGCTAAGTAAGTCCGGCGAACGCGTTGGTTGCGCCGGGTGAAGGAGCAGGCTTTCTCAATGCGACCGACTACCTGAGGAGATGGATCCCCTGAGGCGAGATTCGCGACGACTTCAAGGGTTCGGGCTGAGCCCGCGATCAGCGGCGCCCACACAGCCCGGTCCAGGGTGCCGCCGAAGTCGATTGGGATGACGGGGCGATTGGTTCTGACGAACGCGGCAATCTCTTGAGCTACGGGTTGAGATGCAGCGGCGCGCTCCGTACCGATCAGGACGAGAATGGCGGAACGGCGCAGGGCGCGCTGTAGGGATGCTGGCAACTGTTGACCCGGAGGCGTTCCCCATTGATCTAGATAGCAGGAGAAATCCTTTGCGGTTAATAGGCTGGCCAATCCCGCTGCATAGGTTAGTGCGTCGGCACGGCTATACGAAATGAAAATATCTTCGCCAAATAAATAACGCACCACGGCCGCACCGATTGCACGAGGATGTGGCAGACGCACGTTTCTTATCTCCAAGTTATCTGGATCGCATGGTGACGATCTCAGGAGAACAACTCACCTCTTACTGGTTTGAAGTTCGGCCATTCATATTAGCGACAAATTGCAAGAAATAGGACAGCTGCTTTGCGTGCCCGGCTTGCAAGCCTTATTTGAGCTTGACCTGCAAGGCTTTAAGATACTTTTCTACGGTGGACGCTTGGCCTATGATGAATTTCGAGACAAACCGAAATAGTGGGCTGTAAACTTCACCCTCTTCTACGATGGTCAACTCCGATCCTATGTCCCCGACCATCGATTTCCTTCCATGTGCGATGTCCGTTTTGAGGCGGCATCGCTTCCCACCGGACGATGCCAGGATGCCAATCAGGAGGACCTACAAGCGTCGCGAAGACTGCGGAGGGAGAATTTGCAATCTGAGCTGTTCGAACGACACGGTGTTTGCTCGGGAGCATAGCGCCGATAAGGTAAGCTATGGCGATCAGGAAAACGAAGGCCGAGATTACAACGAACAGGACCTTCATTTCTCGTACAAATCTCGCCCCCTCACCAACGCCTCGATCTTTCGGTCCGCGACCGAGCGCTTCAGCATCCAGAACCCGCAATCGGGATGAATCCATCCGACGCGTCCCGGCCCAAGCACCTTCTCCGCACGTTCGATAGCGCGCGCGATTTCTTCGGGCGTTTCTACGTGGTTCGTCTTGACATCCACTACGCCGATTCCGATCTTGATGCGATCGGTTACGCCACGTAGCGCATCGAGGTCCTCCGCTGGACGATGGGCCAACTCCAGCACAAGATGATCGGCGTGAATGTCATTCAGGAAGCCGATCAGATGCTCCCAATCTCCCTTCTGGATAGTTTGACCACCGTAATTGCCGAAGCAGAGATGAACGGCTTTTTCACCTTTGACGCGGTCAAGGATCACATTGATCGCCTTGGCCGCTAGCGGACCGTGCGACGGAGTACCCGGGATATTCGCTCCGTCTACCTGCACACACGCGCAGGGTAGGCTTTCTACCTGTGCGGCCAGCACCTCGGCCACTGCCATGGTGAGCGCTTCGAAATCGTTGTAGTGATTGTCCAGCAAACTGCGCGACAACATGTACGGACTCGTCACCGTGAATTTAAATGGCCCTTGCGCCACACGGGCCGCCGCATCGCAATCGGCTAGCAGGTTCAAACCGCCTTCCCCAAGCGGCCCCACGATAACCGCCGCCGGCTTGCGACGAAAACCCATCGGCTCTAGCTGTTGAAATGCTTCCCAGTCCGAGCGTCC
>CAXSIG010000850.1:1072-2244 GCA_964237255.1 uncultured Bryobacteraceae bacterium | reverse complement strand
TTCCCTCGCTCGTCACCGTTACCAGTACCGCCCAACCGCCGTGATCCGATACTCCGATGACCGCGTCGCCAGCCGCCATGATGCCTTTGCGGAGCCGCAATTACCGGTCGTTGTCTTGATGGCTTTTCGACTGAAGCGTTCCATCGGCAGCCAGCCGGACGCGAATATATTTCCCCGGCGCATCGTCCTGAATCACAGCGCCGTAGCTGACCAGCCCGCTTTCCGTGACCTTCTCAAGAGTCACAATCTTCGACGCAGCCGCTTCCTTCTCAATCGCAGCTTTGACGCCGGAGGGAACGGACGCCAGATCGGTCCCGTCTTTCACGGCCAACAGCTTGCCCTTGTCATTTATGACCAGGTTGTGGAATTCGCCATTCAGCCGCGTGTTGACCTGGTATTCCCAGCCCTGCTCGCTCTGCACCGAACTGATGCTTACAGGTAAGGCGTGTTCCATGTTGGCCGTTGCGGTTTCCTGCGCGGCTCGGGGCATCGCTTCGAACTTCTCCGAAAAATTGCTGCCGGAGTAAGCAAACGCAAGGGCGGCTGCGGCTAAACCGGCCAAAGATCTTGTCGTCGTCTTCATAAGGACTCCTTGTATAAGAGTACGCAATTGATCGGATCGGTGTTACTGAACTGCCGGACGTGCTGAGCATTGCGGTTATACAGCGCGGAGTGTCTCCATTGGATCTACGGACGCGGCTTGCCGTGCCGGGATAAAACTCGCTACCATCACCGCCACAGAGATCAGCGCCCCTGACGCGGCATAGGTGAGCAGATCGAAAGTAGTAACGCCAAACAGCAGTGAAGAAATCCATCGGGAGGAAGTCACGGTTAGTGCCAGCCCAAACGCTCCGCCGATGATATTTAAAACTAGGGCTCGACGAAGGAACAACCACTTGAGCGCTAACGGCTCAGCCCCCAGTGCCAGACGAATGCTGACCTCTCGCCGTCGCTGCCCCACGGCGTAAGCAAGGACTCCGTAAACTCCGACAATCGCGAGCGCCAGAGCCATCCCACCGGATATCCCGAGGAGGACGAGCGCGAAGGATGTGCGTGCCAGAGAATTCTGGTAGACCTCATTGAGAGACCTGACCCTGGCCAACGGCAAACTGGAATCAACCGCGTGGACCGCAGCGGCCACCTGGCGATGGAACAGTTCCGTCCCGGCACGT
>CAXSIG010000850.1:0-1062 GCA_964237255.1 uncultured Bryobacteraceae bacterium | reverse complement strand
ACGTTCACTTCGAATTGCAAAGCTGACACCACGGCGAACGACTACAGGCCCTCCGGGCCGAGATGGCGGTACGATTCCCACTCGGAAGTAAACAGTCGTGGGCGCTGGCTGATTAACACCGTCTGCATACACGTTGCTCGCTACGCCCACAACTTCGATCCAAGGGCCGTCTCTACTCGCCCGAAGACGCCTGCCAAGGGCATTAGCAGGGCGGCCCCAATTCTCGCGAGCCATGTTCTCAGATACCAAAGCGACGTTACGTTGACCAAACACGTCCTCCCACGTGAAGTCTCGCCCTGCCAGGAGCGGGGTACCTTGAGCAGCGAGAAGGCCGGGGGAAATATTCTTAATAGCGCGGTTAGGAGGGATTTGGTCTTCGGCATCTCTACCTTCGACGGTGACGCCGGTACCATTGCGATACTCCGACTCCATGGGCAAGCCACTGGCGAAACCAACCGCAGTCACCGTAGGAATGGCGGAAAGCTTCTTGAGAATTTCAGACTGTTTGCGGATCACCTGCTCAGGATTCGGCGTTAGAGCCTCAGGGATGGAGATCCGTACTGTCTGAATCCACTCAGGATGTGTGATACCCGGTGTGACGTGCAATAAGGCGACAAAACTCCGGATCATCAAACCGGACGCTACTAAGAGCACGAATGCAAGCGCCACCTGGGCGACGACAAGCACATTCTGAACCCTGAGTTGTTCAACTCCCTGGGTGGCGCCTCTTGCACTTCTAATCCCGTCGCGGATGCCGGATCTTAATACGGCAGTCAATCCAAACAAGATGCTTGACACCAGCGAGCATGCGAGTGCGAATGCCAAGGCTGTTCCGTTGATCGATATCTCATGGAGTCTGGGAAGATTAGCCGGCCCGTAGGTGGTCAGAACTCGAAGACCCAGGTAAGCAAATATCAGACCGAGGGCACCCCCCAGAATGCCTAAGACCAGGCTTTCAACAAGCAGTTCCCGAGCTATCTTTCCCCAACCAGCGCCAAGCGCCATTCGAATATTGAACTCATGCCGCCTGGATTGCGCGCGGACGAGCACAAGATTGGCTAC
>CAXSIG010000849.1:0-2251 GCA_964237255.1 uncultured Bryobacteraceae bacterium | reverse complement strand
TCGTCGTTTATTCATGGTTCGCTCCCCCTGAGAACAACGAGCCAGAGCAAATGCTCCCACGAGACGACGGGTTGTCAGAGGTGCTGTCCGGGAATACGCACTTCTGTCGGCGGACTTACGTTTTATTTCTGCTTCCGACGAACAAACTGCACGGCGGAATCCTGAACATCGGAAGCGTTCACCTATCAAACCGCAGGGCGCTTGACACCTTCAGAAAAGCGCGGCTCCATTCAAAGGACGTCGCGACGAGTGTTTGTGCGGCTTCCAACCGCTTGTCCTCGTAATATTTAAGGGCCGACGAGATATCTGGTTCGCCGCGGTCAAACGCCTGTTTGAGACAGTCCGCCAAAGCCTCCGCATCCAGAATCCCAGCAACAAAACCGGCGCCAGTTTTCGGGGAAACAACGTGCGCCGCATCACCAATGATCGCCAAGCGGCCGCGCTGTAGTCGATGCGGAAAATATTCGGCGACCGGGGTGGCGAAGACGTCGCGGTGCTCGAGTGCATGGATGATCGCTCCCCGCCAGGGTTCCGGCCAGATCCGTCGAGCAAGAGCGCATAAATCGGTGCGGATGCGACTGGGAACGGAATCACGGCCCAGGGAACCGAGGACGTGCCCTGAATCTGATAGGCATCCGGACTCTCGAAGCAGCGCTTCGCGCGATGCATCGTACCATGCAAAGCTGATTAGGCGCTCGCCAGGTTGCAACGAACCTTGTTGGTTCGGGACTGGGTAGGCGACCAGACGATACCCATTATCAGTTACGAGAGCGACGCCATCGTTGCCTCGAGGCCAGGCGGTGCCGGTCGGCATGGCTGCCTCTGGCACCAATCCCCGCCACAGCAGATAACCTGCGTACTGAGCATGTGGCCGCTTGGGGTCAATCGCTCTGCGCACCCCGCTCCGATAACCATCAGCACCCACGATTACCGTAGCATCACTCCGATGACCATCTTTCGCGATTGCTGTCGCCTGGGTCAACCCGTCCACAACTCCACAAACTAAAATCCCCTCCAGCAAAGTGATTTCCGGCCGACGGAGCGCCAGTTCGCGTAACCACCCGTGAAGAGATTGCCATGAAACCGCATTCCGGTAATCGGTGGTGACTGGAAAGGGCGGATCTGCTCGACCCCCGTGGAAGCCGATGCCTACCACCCGCTTTAGCGATGTACGGTCGACGCCGAGCGCGCTTCCGCTTACATTTTGACCATATCCCCGCTCCAGGACGCACGTTTGTATTCCACGATTCGCACATGCCAAAGCGAAGGTCACTCCTGAGAGCGATGCACCGATAACGATCACTTCCATGCTCGCAAGTTTGGTGGGAACCCCGTCTCCGTCCAATTCAGAAGCGCCGTCGCATCAGCGTTTCCTTGACATCGACGGCCCTCTGCCAAAGAGCAGGTTGCAGCCATGAACCCGCACCCCGACACCTTCCAAGTCGCACCTACCATGACGGACACCTCCCGGCCCGTCAACCGCCCGGTCAACCAGTACATCCAGCAAGCGCTCCGCGACTCGCGCCAGGCTTCGGCGGCGATGGGCGAACAACTCCGCGAACAGGAGCGCGCCCGTCTCCAGGCTATCGTGGATCGGTGGATGCCGGTCGCCACGGGACCGCACCGCACCAAGGAAGCCGCCCGGGCGATGGAGATAGTCCGAAAAGCCAGCGAGAGCCTGCGCCTGCTCCTTGGACTGCACGTGGCCGCGTCCATGCCGAAGACCGTGCCGTCGGTCGTGGCAGCCGTGGAAGCGCCGCCAACTCCTCCCGAACCTGTCGAGGCGCCCGATCCCGAGCCTTCGCCCGACCAGAGGCTACTTTACCTTGCCTTCGACGACATTGCACTCAGGATGGCCAAGGCCGGGCTGCTAACCACGTCGAGCTAAGACGAGGCTTACGATGCGCTGGAGGAGCGGCAGCCGGAGAAGTATCAGCCGTCGCCGAAGGTCCCCGATTACCTGCGCACGAACTGGGCGGAAATGTTGGCGATCCCGCTGGACTGAACGCCGGGGCGAAATTGTGCCCCGGCGCGTACAACATACGCGACGGGGCCGGACACACGTGGGAGTGGTTTCGGCACTTTCGGCATCGTCGCGCCCGCCCGCGCGCGAACTCAGAAGCCCATGCGGATTTACCCAAGGATGGACAGGCGGTTTTAGAGGCAATTCCGACAACTCCGACACTTACGCACGCGCGCGAGGTTTGGGAGGATTGGATGCCCATTTTTTTAAGGGCCTTTGTGACCACCG
>CAXSIG010000848.1:0-2251 GCA_964237255.1 uncultured Bryobacteraceae bacterium | reverse complement strand
ATACGATGCGATGGGCTTCCTTCACGCCCGGCAAAACCGCGAAGCTCTCGACATCGAAGTCCGGATTGCCTCCAACGCCTCCGAGCAGCGTATGCACGACTCCTGTCGACCGGTGTACGTCGAACCCTAAGGACGTCAGTCGGTCGATTACCTGTTGGATCTTCGCTTCTTCAGCGCCCTCTTCCATGACTACGAGCATGTTTCGTTTTCCATCTTTTCCCTTTGTATTTTGCGCATCTCGTCAATAATGCGTTCGAAGACACGCCGCGCGGCTTCGGTGGTCATGGGCCCGCGGTTATGCTCGGCAATGTTGCGAAACACCTGGTCTTCGCGCTTCGGTTCGTAAACAGGCAATTGCGCGGCATGCTTGATGCGCCCGATATCTTCCACAGTGCGCGTCCGCTCGTTGAGTAAGTCAAGAATGCGGCGGTCTACATCGTCGATACGCTCTCGGCAGGTCCCGAGCGCCTCTTGGGCGGCTTCATGAGTCATGAAGCATTAATATAAACGCAATTTCGGAAAGTCGCGAGAGTAACGTCCGCGATCCAACGAAAAAAGGCGATCGGCGTAAAGCGAAGCATGAGCGCCCACGATGAAATCGGCCAGAAGGCGTTTCGGCTCGCCTCCACCGGACCTGCGACGCCTCTGCGCATACTGTCGAAACGCAATACCCGCAACCCTCCACATCTCGAAATCTGCACGGCAGTCGACTTTGATTGTGCTTGCGACAAGAGCCTGGTCCATTGCTTCCGGTGTAATGCGGGGATGTGCCAGTAACTCGGCATAGGATGCGCCGGAGATCACCAACTGGTCTGTTGCGGTTAAATTGTACAACTGGTGAGCTAGTTCAACGGCGCCTAGTTCGTCGGATATGATTGCCGAGACGATATTCGTGTCGACTTCGGTGATCATTCAGGATCGCGCATCTCGGCTATCCAGGCGTTAATCTCTTTCCGAGTCTTAAATGCTCCTCGCGCGATTCCGCGAATCTTCTCGAACGGATTCTCTGTTGGCCGCGCACGTCGAATCGAAGTCAGGCCACTTTTTTCAGTGTGAAATTCTAACTTGTCGCCCGCCTTCAGGCCCATTTGATCCCGAACCGCTTTCGGTATGGTTATTTGGCCCTTGCTAGTTACCGTGCCGGTCTGCATATGCTCTAAGTAAGGATACCATTCCTTACTTTTCGAATCCCGCTTTTAACCCGCGCGTAAACTCCTCAATTGCCTGTTCATTGGGGTTCTTTTCGATCAGGCTCATTAGTGCGCTGCCTACAACAACCCCCTCGGCTAAACGTCCCAGCTGCGCCACATGCTCCGGCTTCGACACACCGAACCCAACCGCAAGGGGCAGTGCCGTCTCTTTCCGCATCGCGTCTATCAACGGCCCGACAGCCGATGAGACCAGCTGCTGTTCCCCCGTCACTCCCAATCGCGACACCAGATAAACAAACCCACTGGAATACTGAGCGATCAAACGAAGCCGCCGAGGGGAGCTGGTAGGTGCCGCCAGGAACACGGTATCCAGGCCGGCGCTCTGCATCACGCGGGTAAACTCTTCGGCTTCTTCAACGCTCGCGTCGGTCAGCAACACTCCATCGATCCCGGCGTCCTTGGCATCTCTGGCCAAGTGCTCCAGGCCGTAACGCAGTACCGGATTCAGGTAGGTGAACAGCAGAAGCGGAATCTCAGAAGTGGTCCGTACTTCGCGAGCGATCTCCAGCACGCGACGCATGGTAGTGCCTGCCCGTAGCGCCCGATCTCCCGCGCGTTGAATCACAGGGCCGTCCGCTACGGGGTCGGAAAACGGGACGCCTAACTCGATGAGATCCGCTCCCCCTCGCTCAAGCGCTGCGATGAACCCAGCCGTACGGTCGGGCGCTGGATCGCCTGCTGTGATGTAAGTAATCAGGGCCTTGCGGTGCTCGCGTTTCAATCGCTCGAAAAGCGCCGCAATGCGCGTCACAGGTGATCCAACTCGGGCAACCGCTCGCGGTAGATATCGATATCTTTATCGCCCCGGCCCGAAACATTCACGACGAACACCTGCCCCTTGGCGTCCGGTGCCTGCCGAATCGCTTCCGCGACGGCGTGAGAACTTTCCAGTGCGGGGATGATTCCTTCAGTACGGCTCAATCGTGTCGCTGCCGCCAACGCATCGGCATCCGAACAGGACGTGTACTCGGCGCGGCCTTGATCGTAAAGCTGTGCGTGCTCCGGACCGACCATCGCGTAATCCAACCCGGCCGAAATCG
>CAXSIG010000847.1:0-2253 GCA_964237255.1 uncultured Bryobacteraceae bacterium | reverse complement strand
GGATGATCTCGGAATTGCCGGTGCCCTTGAACTCCTCGAAGATCACCTCGTCCATCCGGCTGCCGGTGTCGATCAGCGCGGTGGCAATGATGGTGAGAGAACCGCCTTCTTCGATATTGCGCGCCGCACCGAAAAACCGTTTCGGACGCTGAAGCGCGTTGGAATCGACGCCGCCGGACAGCACCTTGCCGGACGGAGGAACGATGGTGTTATAGGCGCGGGCCAAACGCGTGATGGAATCGAGAAGGATCACGACATCCTTTTTGTGCTCGATCAGGCGCTTGGCCTTTTCGATTACCATTTCGGCTACCTGTACGTGACGCGTGGCGGGTTCATCGAACGTTGAAGCGATCACTTCGCCGCGAACCGATCGCTGCATGTCGGTAACTTCTTCCGGACGCTCATCGATAAGCAGAACGATCAGAGAAACTTCCGGATGATTGGTGGTGACGGAGTTGGCGATGTTCTGGAGGAGCATCGTTTTTCCGGTACGCGGAGGCGCAACAATCAGGCCGCGCTGGCCTTTGCCAATCGGCGCGAGCAGATCCATCACTCGTCCCGAAAAGTTGTCGCGCACGGTTTCGAGCTTGAGACGCTGATTGGGGTAAAGCGGCGTCAGGTTATCGAAGAAAATTTTGTTGCGCGCTTCCTCAGGCGGTTCGAAGTTGATGGCATCGACTTTGATCAGCGCAAAATAGCGTTCGCCTTCTTTGGGCGGACGGATCTGACCGGACACAGTGTCGCCAGTCCGTAGATCGAAGCGGCGGATTTGAGAGGGCGAGACGTACACATCGTCCGGACCCGGCAGATAGTTATACTCCGGAGCCCGTAGGAAACCGAATCCATCGGGCAAGCATTCCAGAACGCCTTCCGAAAAAATAAGGCCGCTCTTTTCCGCCTGCGTTTGTAAAATCTTGAAAATCAGCTCCTGCTTCCGCATGCCGGCAGCGCCGGCGACTTGCAAATCCTTCGCAACCTGCCCGAGCTTCTGAATGTTCATGTCCTTCAACTCGACTAAATCGAGAGTCGGAGAACCATTCTTGGCTTGTGCGGTTTTTCGTCGTTGAATGTGGCTGGCGGTGGGAGCGGCAACCGGCTGGATACCGCCCTGATTCGCGCCGGTCAACTCGGCAGTTTCCGCTTCGGCCGCACGAACGTTTGAGGCCTGCTCGCCCAGCTTTTCCTGCGGACCGGGATCGATCTTGTCGCCGTGCACCTTCTCCGAAGAAGGCGCTCGCTCAGCGTGGGGCGTCTTGTTACCGTTGCCGCTAGTAGCAGGCGGAGGCGCTACTTGTGTTGTCGAATTTTCGTTATCGCTTGCCAAATTTCCCTCACTCCACGGCCCGTTATGGCCGAGAAAGGAAGCGGGTCCTGAACGATCTTCTTTACCGCCGTCAGGCAACGCCCCTGTTCCGTTTGATTCAATTTATCCATCTTGGTCACGATGACCAGAAATTGCCGGTTTTGAGACTCGAGCCAGTCTTTGAGGCCCAGATCCTTCTCCATCCAGGCGCGCCTTGCATCCAGCACCAGAAAGGAAAGGAACAAAGTGCTACGTAGTTCCAGATATTGATCGATTAATTCCTTCCACTGGTTCTGGAAGCCTTTCGGTACGCGAGCGTAACCGTAGCCGGGGAGGTCGACGAAATAGGATTGCCGCTCCACGCGGTAAAAGTTGATGGTTTGCGTCCGGCCAGGCGTACTGCTGGTGAAGGCCAATTTTCGCTGGCCGATAAGCGCATTGATGAGACTGGATTTGCCGACATTACTACGGCCCAGAAAAGCGACCTCGGGGAGCCCATCGGAAGGGAACTGCTCGGGCTGGTTGGCACTGACTACAAACTCCGCATCCAAGATTTTACACCAAATGCCGGGCTCGCCAGGCCCGGCACAACCTTAATGAGCACGTTCTTCCGTCGAGGAGGTAAAGTACTCCATCGGCGTGGGCGCCGGCAAGGGTAGCGCAATCGGTTCGCGTTCGAGAGCGATGCGAAGCACATCGTCCATCGATTCCACGAAATGAAGTTTCATCACGCTCTTCAGCATATCCGGGATGTCCGGCAAGTCCTTCTCGTTATCTTTCGGCATGATGGCTTCATGAATGCCGTGCCGGTGAGCTGCCAATAGCTTCTCTTTTAGCCCGCCGATCGGAAGCACCTTGCCCCGCAGCGTAATTTCGCCCGTCATGGCGATGCCGCCCCGAACCGGAATGTTGGTGAGCGCGCTACAAATAGTAGTCGCCATCGTAATTCC
>CAXSIG010000846.1:0-2258 GCA_964237255.1 uncultured Bryobacteraceae bacterium | reverse complement strand
CGATCAGCGCCAGTGCGACGGTGACGACGCGGCGCAGCCCGATGCGATCGACCACCCATTCAGCGCGCCGACCGATGCTCCCACGACGAGATCGATCTTGGTCGACCGTTCGAGGGCTTTCCAAACACCGGCTTGATAGGCGCCGAAGTACCCTCCCGCGGAGAGAACCAAGGCGGTCTTTCGCTTCATACTCTAATGGTAGTAAGACATGCCCATTCGTGCCGCCGTGCTTACACGGTTCAGTGCGCCTTTAGTAATGCGAGAGTACCCGTCGCCGGGGGATTTGGCGCCCGGAGAAGCTTTGGTTCGGGTGGAGATTGCCGGGATTTGCGGAACGGATGCGCATCTGTGGCTCGGTCAGTTGCCGATCCCATTGCCCGTGATACTGGGGCACGAATCGGCGGGCACGATCGAGCGGCTGGGCTCCGAAGGGATGCGCGACTGGCGTGGTGAGGCGCTCCGGGAAGGAGATCGCGTGACGTGGGCAAGCTCCATCAACTGCGGCGAGTGTTACTACTGCCGGTTGAAGAAGCAGCCGACGCGATGTCTTTCGCGAAAAGCCTATGGCATCTCTTACAACGCGGACGAAGCGCCCCATCTGCGAGGCGGTTATGCGGAAAAGATCCTTCTTCGCGCCGGCAGCTCGATCTTCAAGCTTCCCGATTCGCTGCCCATGGAAGCTGTGGTGGGGGCCGGATGCGCACTCACCACCGCGATCCACGGCATTGAGCGCGCGCCGGTGGAGTGGGGCGATACGGTGGTGATTCAAGGCGCCGGACCTGTGGGCTTAGCCGCCCTAGCGGTAGCGAAGGAGAGTGGCGCGGAACGTCTGGTGGTGGTCGGCGGTCCGCCGCACCGGTTGTCCTTGGCGCGAGAGTTCGGCGCGCATGCGACCGTTTCGATTGCGGATTTTCCCACGGCGGAATCCCGGCGCGAAGCGGTCCTGCGGGAAACCGGGCCGCATGGCGCGGACGTCGTCATCGAGTGTGTGGGTCATCCGGAAGCGGTGAACGAGGGCCTGGCGTTATGCCGCGACGGCGCGCAGTTTCTGGTGCTGGGCCAGTATGCCAATGCGGGCGAGATCCAATTCAACCCGCATACGGTGACACGCAAGCAGTTGCGCATGATCGGCAGTTGGGGCTTTGAACCGCGTCACGTGGACCGCGCTTTGCGCATGCTTGCAACCAATGGGTGGGGCGAGCGCTTCTCGGCTGAAATTACCCATCGCTACCCTCTTGCGCAGGCGAACGAAGCGCTGGAAACCGTTCGTGAATGGCGAGGCGGAAAGACCGTCCTGCAGCCTCAAATATGAGAAGGCTTGCGTGGTTACTCCTAATTCCCGTTCTGGGATTGGCAATTTGGTGGGCGATTTCGGCCCGCGACTCCGCGACCGAAGTTCGTTTCGTGAAGCCACGCCGCGAAACGCTGATCAGTAACTTGCCGACGAATGGCAAAGTGGAGCCAACGGAATGGGCTTCGGTCCGGGCGGATGCTCCGGGTTTAGTTGTCGCTATCGGGGTGCAGCAGGGCCAGCGTATCGCGAAAGGTGTGACCGTCGCGCGCTTGAGCCAGCCCGGCGTCACCGACCAGATCGCGGCCGAGGAAGCACGCGCCGCGCAGGTCCGAAGCGAACTGGATGTCCTGAATCGGGGTGGGAAGTCGAGCGAGGTTACGGATATTGAGAACAGCCTCACGCGGCTCAAGTACGATCGCGATCAGCAAGCGAAGGAAGCTGCCTCTTTGAAACGTCTCTATGACAAGCAGGCCGCTACTCTGGTGGAGTTGGTGTCGTCGCAATCGCGCTTGAAACAGATGGAGATAGACATCGAGAATTTAGGAAGGCGCCGCACGGCGCTTGTGAGCAAGTCCGACGTCGCGTCCGGCGAAGCTCGTTTGCGCGAAGCGCAGTCTACCGTTCGGGCATCCGTTGCGAAGGCGGGACAAGGTGTCTTGAGGGCTCCGCTTGCGGGTACCGTGTACAGTCTTCCGGCGCGGGTGGGCACGTATCTTGCCGCGGGAGATCTGGTCGCGAACATCGGACGGATCGATCGTTTGCGAGTGCGAGTGTATGTGGACGAGCCAGAGTTAGGGCGCGTGAAGGTGGGTCAGCCCGTCAAAATTACCTGGGACGCGCAGCCTGAACGCAGCTGGACCGGGACAGTGGAGCGGTTGCCGACTGAGATCACTACCTTAGGGACGCGACAGGTGGGCGAGGTGCAATGCACGATCGAGAATCCCGACGGGCAATTGGTGCCCGG
>CAXSIG010000845.1:0-2274 GCA_964237255.1 uncultured Bryobacteraceae bacterium | reverse complement strand
ATGAAGGTCACCGCAGTGGCGTTACAGCCCGGGGCGGGCGGGCCGTTGGGGCACCGTCGCGCGTTGCAGCGGGATGAGGTGCAGGTTCTCCTGATTGGGGAAGTTCCCGAATGGGAGACCATTGAGTACGTAAACGACGCGGCAGCCGAGGGGAAACACAAGGCACTGATTCTGGTTGGCCACGTGCCGTCCGAGCAGGCTGGGATGGAGTATTGCGCGGAGTGGCTAAAGGGATTTGTTAAAGACGTTCCCGTTGGATTCGTTCCTACGCCAGAACTGATGTGGCAGCCGTAAGGAGCTCTTTACCTGGCCCACTTCTAACGCCTCCGATAGAACGAGCACGAGCGCCTCGTGGCTTTCTCTTGAGGTCGAAAGCGGGAGCGGGCGATTTTGGCATCCAAGGATCATAACCCAGCGGTTTATCATTCTCGTATGCCCGCCTCAGAGGCAAGCGCAGAAAACGTTCCGTCCCGATATCTTACCGACGCATCGGGCTTCAAGGGCTTCGCCGAACAGGTGTTCGTGCCGGCCGATGAAGCGGATGTTGTCCAAATCTTAGAGGCATGCGAACGGTTGGGAACTCCTGTCACTATCGCAGGCGCCGGCTCCGGGCTGACAGGGGCACGTGTTCCGCAAGGCGGGGCGGTGTTATCGCTGGAGAGGTGTCGCAAGCTGGAAATCGGTAAAGGAACCGCGCGGGTAGGCCCGGCTGTTAGCTTGCTGGAAATTCGGAATGCGGCGTTACCGACCCGGCAATTTTTTGCTCCCGATCCTACGGAGATCACCGCTTCCATCGGAGGCGCGATCGCCACAAACGCGAGTGGCTCACGCAGCTTTCGGTATGGTTCGACGCGGCGGCATATCCTGGCGCTCCGGGTCGCGCTGATGGATGGCAGCGTTAGAGAATACCGGCGCGGAGACAAAGTAGATTTTCCGCTTCCCATAATTCCAACGCCGAATACGCGCAAGAACACCGCTGGCTACCGATTGCACTCCGACATGGACTGGATCGATTTATTCTGCGGATCGGAAGGAACTCTTGGGGTGGTTCTGGAAGCGGAGATTGCGCTGCTTCCGATTCCCGAAACGCTACTCGCCGGAGTTGTGTTCTTTGCTTCCGACGAACACGCTTTGAATGCCGTGGATTCCTGGCGTGATTATCCGGAGCTTCGCATGTTGGAATACGTGGACCGGAATGCGCTCGATTTACTACGGGGACGCTATCCCGAAATTCCGTCGAACGCGCAAGCCGCGCTGATCATCGAAGCGGATCACGATGACTTGGATCTTTGGGAAGAGCGGCTTATCTCTGCGGAGGCCTTGACCGAAGCGTCATGGTTCGCAACCGCGCCAGCCGAGCGGGAGCGCTTTCGGAAGTTTCGCCATGCGCTGCCAGAGCTTGTTATCGAGACCGTGGTTCGACGCGGGTTTTTGAAAATGGGCACGGATTTTGCGGTGCCGCTGGACCGTAGCCGCGACATGCTTGACTACTACCGGGAGCGGCTGGAAAAAGAGTTGGCGGGCCGATATGTGATTTATGGGCACATTGGTGACGCTCACGTGCATGTGAATATGCTGCCCGGCAGCCAGGAAGAGGCACAAGTTGCAAGCACGCTGCTGCATGAGTTCGCGCGCCACGCAACATCGCTTGGGGGAACGGTATCGGCGGAGCACGGTCTGGGGAAAAGAAAGGCCGGTCTGTTGTCGCTTCAATATTCACCGGAACAGATTCAAGCGATGAAAGAAGTGAAACTTCGGTTGGACCCGCAATGGCTGCTGGGGCGTGGCAGTATTTTTCCAACCGCATGAAACGCTTTCTGCTTATCCTCGCGTTCGCCGGATTGCTTCACGCGCAATCGAAACCGAAGTATGAAGTCTTTGGCATCCGTTACGCGACATTGAAAGGAATGTCGGTCGCGCAACTGGTGGCCGGAGCCGACCCATCTCGCAAGATCGACGCCGCCATGATGATCTGGCTGATGAAAGGGGATGGCCGCGTCGTTCTCTTCGACTGCGGTTTTTATCGGGAACAATTCATGCGCCAATGGCATCCGGCGGATTATGAGAAGCCGTCTGTAGCAGTGGAGCGCGCCGGCATCAAGGCAGAAGACGTTACCGATATTGTCATCAGCCACATTCATTGGGACCATGCGGATGGATTCGATCTTTTCCCGAAGGCGAAAATCTGGATTCAGAAAGAAGAACTGGAGTACTACGCCGGTGAAGCGTGGCAGGGGCATAAGCGCACGGCGGCGGACCCGGACGACATTTTAG
>CAXSIG010000844.1:0-2276 GCA_964237255.1 uncultured Bryobacteraceae bacterium | reverse complement strand
GGGCCCGGCATCGAACTCGCGAAAATTCTGCATCGGAAGTATTCTAACCTGAACGTGATGGACAACTACGAAAAGGAACTCGTCTTCGGGCGAGACCTGGCGCGACGGGCCGGAGCGCTGGCGCTCAAATACCGCGAGGGCGGAATCGGTCATGAGGTGAAGGATGACGAATCGCCGGTCACCATCGCTGATAAGGAATGCGAGAAGCTGATCGTCACCGCGATAGCAGGACAGTTCCCGGAAGATGGCGTCCTGGGAGAAGAAGGGACCGCCAAAGACTCGCCAAACGGTCGTAAATGGATTGTCGACCCGATCGATGGAACGCGTGACTTTATCCGCGGAACAAGGGCTTGGAGCGTCTTGATCGGACTGGAGGAAATGGGCGAGGTGGTGGCGGGCTTCGCGTATTTTCCGGCGACAGACGAACTGTTCTCCGCAGCCAAAGGCCAGGGCGCGTACTGGAACGGCGACCGCATGGCGATTTCGAATATCACCGAGCGGTCCCAGGCGCTGATCTGCGTGAACGGATTCTCCTTCATGCGGCGCTACGAGTTTGCGGAAGATTTACTGGAGTTTCTGGAGTCGTTCTGGACGGTTCGGAGTATGGGCGGGTGTTTGGACGCGATGCTGGTGTCGTCCGGCCGCGCAGATGTCTGGCTAGAAACACAGGCGAAACCGTGGGACTTGGCGCCGCTGAAGATTATCGCGACTGAGGCAGGTGCCGTGACGTTCGATTTCGAGGGCAAAGACACCATCTATGGCGGTAATTTCGTCATTACTGTCCCGGCGCTGGCCGACGAAGTGAAACGCTTCGTCACGCTAAAGAGCAAACTGTGACGGTTGCGCAATTAACAGGAGTCGGGCAGTTCACGCTGATCGATCAGGAGCCGCCGCGACCCGGACCGGGTGAGTTACTCATGCGTGTGGCAGCGGTAGGAATTTGCGGATCCGACATGCATGCCTTCTCCGAAGGTGGAGTGGGCGATTCGCCTTGCAAGTACCCGATGGTGCTGGGGCATGAGCCAGCGGGCGTCGTGGAAGCGGTTGGCGATGGTGTTACTGGATGGAGTAAGGGCGACCGCGCGTCGATGGAGCCTGCCATCTTCTGTTATCACTGCAAGTTTTGTTTAGCGGGCCGCAACAATTTGTGCGAGAACCTGCGCTTCATGAGCACCGCTGCGGTGCCCGGTTTCTTCCGTGAAATGGTGACACTGCCAGCCGTCAATGCATTCCCCATCCAACCCGGCACCAGTCTCGAAGTGGCAACTCTGGTGGAACCGCTGGCTGTAATTTTCCATTCCCTCAATCTGGGAAATTTCCAGGCGGGAGAGAGCGCCGTAGTAGCGGGCGCCGGACCGATCGGTCTTCTGACGATTGCCGTTCTGAAGCTGATGGGTGCGAGCCGCGTATGGGCCGTGGAACCGCTCGCGCACCGTCGCGAAATGGCGCGAGCGATGGGAGCCGACGACGTTCTCACTCCGGAGGACTTTTCGTCTCTTCGCCAGGTGGCGGACATCGCATTTGACTGCGCCGCTAGTGGCCAGACCGTGAACCAATGCATCTATGCGCTGAAAGGGTTTGGACGTTTGGTTCTTACCGGGATCCATGCTGAGAAGCGGTTGGACTTAGATGTCCATATGATGCGAAGAACGGAGCTACGCTTAATCTGTGTGAAGCGATCAACGACGGAAGCGCATGACGCATGCAAGCTTCTGGAAGAGCATCTGAAACTATTTGAGCCGATGATCACGCATACACGGAAGTTGGAGGATATCGAGGCGGCGTTTCGAATGAATCACAACTACGAGGATGGCGTTGTGAAAATGCTGATTGTTTAAAGGAATTGCTAAGCTTGCATCAGGAATCCTTCTGATGAATGTCCAACTTGATTGGCCGCCCGACATAGTGATCGGGTCACCGAGAAAGCCCGGCAACAGGGGTTGACTCTTGAGGCGTATGTTCTGCAAGCGGTTTCGCAGCAGAATGAAGCCGAGACGATTAATTACGAAGAGAAGCACAGTCAACGTGTTGAGGCAATTGCAGCCATTCGCGAGCTTCGGAAGCAAGTCAAGCCGGATCCGGACGGCTGGACGATTCGGGACTACATCGATTGCGGCCGTCGATAATGCTTTAATTCGGGCGGCAGCGGCGATGGATGTCGAACTTTTTCGCCCGTCAGATTCGTTCCTGCAATGACTCCGCAACTCGAAACACCTCTGACGCAGCTTCGCAGCGCCATTCGGTCCGGACAAAGCGAAGTCCGTTTGCTAGTCCCG
>CAXSIG010000843.1:0-2279 GCA_964237255.1 uncultured Bryobacteraceae bacterium | reverse complement strand
GCCAACTCGGCGGAACGTTTGACGATAAGGACTATCCCGCCCTGGAAGTCATGGCGGATATCCTGGGAGGCGGCTTCCGCAGCCGGCTGTTTTCCAACATCCGCACCAAGCTGGGATATGCGTATGAAATTTCTTCGGATTGGGGCGCCAACTACGATCATCCGGGTCTGTTCCAAATCTCCGGCAGCACTAAGTCGGCAAGCACAACGGATGCGATTCGAGTAGCCGAGCGGGAACTAGCGCGCATCCGGACCGAAGAAGTGTCCGAACGCGAGTTGGAAGCCTCCAAGCAAGCTGTCTTGAACAGCTTCGTTTTCTCTTTCGATACACCCGCCAAGACGCTGAACCGATTGTTGCTATACAAATACTACGGTTATCCGGACGATTTTCTGTTCCGCTATCAAAAAGGGATTGCGGCGGTAACGCGCGCTGAGGTTCTCCGTGTTGCGAAATCGCATCTCGATCCCGCGAATTTCGCGGTGCTTGCGGTTGGCAACCCGAAAGATTTCGGCGAACCGTTGACCAAGCTGGGCTCTCCGGTGAAGGACCTCGATATCTCCATCCCAGAGCCGAAGCAGCAGACACCGGCAGCTACGGAACAGACGGCTGCCGATGGCCGGGCGCTGCTGAGAAGGATGCAGGCCGCGATTGGTGGTGTGGAGAAGTTGCGCGCCGTCAAGGATTACACGCAGAACGTGGTTACCCAGGTGGAAGGGGGCCTGAAAGCGGAACAAGTGAATCGCTTTCTCGTGCCGGGCGTTTTCCGGCAGGATGCGACTTACCCGTTCGGTAAGGTGACCGTATTTTTCGATGGAACCGGCGGGTGGATCAAGGCTCCGCAAGGGGAAGTGCCTCTTGCCGGCCCCCAGGCACAACAGGTCGCGGGCGAATCGTTCCGCGCTTTCATTTCGCTGCTTTTAAGTGATTCGGTTCCGGATCGCAAACTAACCCTGGTCGGTCCTGGCGTAGTAGAAGTTTCCGATTCGCATGGCGAATCGGTGCGCCTTACAGCGGACCCTTCCACGGGACTGCCCGCCAAGGAAGAGTTTCAAACCGGGCCCACAACCATCGCGCAGGAATTCAAAGCCTTTGCAGCGGTAGGGGGCATTCAGTTGCCCTCGCAAGTCATCATCGTGCAGAACGGAAAGAAGTTTGCGACTGTCACAGTCCAGGACACCAAGTTGAATACCGGATTGACCGTCGATCAGTTGAATCAGAAACCATGACCAGAAGGGATTTCGGGGCCGCAGCGCTAATCGCCGCGTTTCCGGCGCGAGCGGCGGAAACGCGCGCTGTTCGCGGGAAACGATTGCTTGACGAATCGGTTTCCGCTCTCGGGGGAAACGCGTTCACCACAATGCGCGATCGCAAGGAAATTGGCCGCGCCTACACGTTCTATCGCGAGCGTCTGAGTGGACTCTCTCTGTCACGCATTTATACGCGATACACCGACCATCCGGAACCAGGCAAGCTTGGGCTGATGGAGCGACAAACCTACGGCAAGAAGGAAGAAAGCGCGGTGTTGTTTCTCGATGGGCAGGGCTTTGAGGTGACTTTCCGCGGCGCGCGTCCCTTGCCGGACCAAACGCTGGAGCGTTATTACCTCAGCACCAGGCACAGTTACTTTTACATCCTGAGGCAACGCCTCAATGAACCGGGCCTCATTTTCGAGCACGCCGGAAACGAGATCGTGGAAAATCAACCAGTCGAAATTCTGGATATCTTCGATGATCAGAACGACAACGTTCGCGTCTATCTGAATAGCTCGACGAAGCTTCCCGTGCAGCAGCGTTGGTATCGGCGCGACCCCGTGAACAGAGACCGCATTGAAGAGTTGACCCGCTTCTCTAAATTCAAGAAAGCCTCGGGTGGCGTGATGTGGCCCATGAATCTACAGCGTGAGCGAGACACGGAGAAGATTGCAGAAATCTACGACGACGCCGTCGAAGTAAACGGAGGGTTGTCCGACGATCTGTTTCGCCTGCCGAACGGTTTGGAACTGCTCAAGAAGCAGAAGTCTTAACTACTTACTGCCTAACGACTCCATCAAAATCGGGTAAGGATTGATCTGGACCGTGTGCTCATACCAGTGTTTGTCCGGCCCTAACTGTAGGATTTCCAGGTGTAAGTGTGGGTTTGCTCGGCCGGCGTCGCCCGTGCTGCCCACATAACCAAGCACATCTCCCTGCCGGAGCAGCATCCCCTCCTTGACGCCTTCCGCGTATCGGTCCAGGTGGGCGTAGTAGTAGCAGTAGGTCTCGGTGGGGTCGAACTGATAG
>CAXSIG010000842.1:0-2284 GCA_964237255.1 uncultured Bryobacteraceae bacterium | reverse complement strand
AGCGCTCTTCTTCCATGTCACGCGCGATTCGATCGTGCGACATAGCGTTCCCGATGCAATCAGCCTAGGCAATGGCAATTGGTACATCTGGATTCAGGAGTTCGATGAACCCACCAGCCGCGAGTTAACAGCCAATTTGGACCGCATCGGTGAGAAGAATATCAAGGGTTTGATTCTGGATCTGCGCGACAATCCCGGCGGCATTCTGAATGAGGGCGTCGCGGTGGCGGACAAGTTCCTGAACAAAGACGATGTGATTGTTTCTCATCACGGACGCAACTCCCCGGAGAAGGTGTATACCGCGCGCAATGGCAATCACGGGAATCTGTACCCCATTGTTGTGATGGTGAATCGCTCGTCCGCGTCCGCGGCGGAGATCGTTTCCGGTGCGCTTCAGGATCACGACCGCGCGTGGATTTTCGGCGAGAATACATTCGGTAAAGGTCTGGTTCAGACGGTTTACCCGATTATCGAAAATTCCGGTTTAGCGTTGACCACCGCGAAATACTACACGCCGAGCGGCCGCTTAATCCAACGCGATTACAGCCACACCTCGTTCTTTGACTACTACTACAAGGCCAACACCGAAGCTCGCAATATGCAGGACGTCAAGATGACGGATAGCGGCCGCACGGTGTACGGTGGCGGCGGTATCTCGCCCGACGAGAAGTATACGGTACCCAAGCTGGACAAATTTCAGGTGGATCTTGTTCGTCGAGCGGAGTTTTTTAACTTCACCTCCTGGTGGCTGGGAAGCACGAACACGAAAATCGCTCAGGGCTGGGCCCCGAACACAGCGGCGGTGGATGCATTCCATCAATATCTGTTGAAAGATAAAGTGGAGTTCTCCGAAGCCGACTTCACGCAGCACCTTGACTGGATCAAACACCGGCTGCAGTACGAAGTCTATTTCTCCGCGCTCTCCAGCGAGGATAGCCGTGTGTTTGAGCGCAGCACGGAACCGGCGGTGGCGAAGGCTGTGGAAGAGTTGCCCAAAGCCCAAGCGCTGCTGAATTCAGCGAAGAAAATGATCGTTCAAAGGACGACGAAATAGGCGCACAAATTACCGTTCTGGACACAGGCGGCCAGTACTGCCACCTGATTGCCAGGCGAGTGCGGGAGCTGGGCGTTTATGCCGATGTTAAGCCCAGCGACACGCCTGCGGCTGAATTAGCCGGCGCGAAGGGTGTCATTATTTCAGGCGGTCCGGCAAGCGTTTATGACCCGGATAGTCCGACAATCGACGCTTCGATTCTAGACCTTAGCTTTCCTATTTTGGGCATCTGCTACGGCCAACAGATTTTTGCCCAACTCCTGGGCGGGAAGGTAAAACCCGGCCATAAGGGCGAGTACGGCCCCGCTGAACTCCGCATCAACTGTGAGAGCACGTTGTTCGCGTCCTGGCGGGATCGGACGCAAGTCTGGATGAGTCATCGGGACACCGTGGAGGCTGTTCCTCCAGGGTTCGACATTCTCGCCGCTACCGAGACTTGCTCAATCGCCGCAATTTCAAATGAATCCCGTAAGCTTTACGGCGTGCAATTTCACCCAGAGGTCGTGCACACCACGCAGGGCCAAACGCTCCTGCGGAATTTTGTCTTCAACATTTGCGGATGCACCGAAGACTGGAGTCCGAAGCATCGCATCGGGCAGATTGAAGACGAGATCCGCCATACAGTAGGGGACCGGAACGTCTTCTTCTTTGTTTCGGGAGGCGTGGATTCTACGGTAGCCTTCACGCTCTGCTTACGGGCGCTCGGAAAAGAGCGCGTTCGCGGGGTATACGTGGACACCGGCCTGATGCGCGAAGGCGAAACGGCCTTTGTACGCGCCATGTTTGGCGAGAACGTGGCGATTGAAGAGGCGTCGAGTCAATTCCTACGTCCACTGGCCAACGTCATTGAGCCGGAAGAGAAACGCAGGGTGATCGGCGAACAATTCGTACTGGTGCAGGAACGCATCATCGAATCGCGCCATCTGTTGTACGGCAATTGGATTCTTGGTCAAGGGACCATTTATCCGGATACCATCGAATCGGGCGGAACGAAGAACGCGGCGGTAATCAAGACCCACCACAACCGTGTGGACGGCATTCAGAAGTTGATCGCCGCCAACCGCATTGTGGAGCCGCTTAGTTCGTTTTATAAGGACGAGGTGCGGGAAATTGGGCGGGAACTGGGACTAACGCCGGAACTGCTCGACCGCCATCCATTTCCCGGTCCAGGATTAGCGATTCGTCTGCTGTGCTCGCGCTCAGCGGGTGGTCTCGAGCAAACGGAGGAGG
>CAXSIG010000841.1:0-2284 GCA_964237255.1 uncultured Bryobacteraceae bacterium | reverse complement strand
GGAGGTTCGGCAACCCGGGTCATTGGCCTTTCGGCGGCTTGAAGAATTTCGAGGAGGTGCTCACGAATCAGGCCGCGAACTTGGCCCGCATCGGCGAGAGTGTTGCGATCGGCGCGTTCGCGGATGCGATCGAGAATTTCCTGCGTAGTGTTTACGCCGATATCGGCGCCGATCAGAGCGTATTCAAGTTCATCGAGTAAATCGGCATCGATTTCTTTTTTACCCTGAAGCGCATCTTCCAGCCGATTGACAAGGCCAGCTCTTGTTTTGGCGACTCCGGATTTCAACTTGTCGAGCAGAGACGGCTCTTGTTCCACGGAGCCGAACAACGTTTGGATCATGTAAATTCCAGTTTATGGCCGCGGATAAACGCAGATCAACGCCGATGGCTGATTCGCTGGTCTGTCTTATTTCGGTGGGTACATTTTTATTGGGTTGTTCTCGGGTTTCTGCGGTTTGTTTTTCGGGTTACAAATCGAGCAAATGCTATGAGTCAGCAGTAGTTTCGGCGGGAAAAACATTCTCCTCGGATAGTCCGAGAAAAAGTCCCGCTTCTCGCGACCTGCTTGCAGGATCCGCAACTGCAATGGGTATGTGTGCTGGCGACCGTAGCGGGATTCCGAGACTTGGAACATGTTGGGTGTGCCGCCGCGTAGATGAGGAACGACGCTTGCTCGGCGGCATGAGTGCGACGCAATCGCCCGTGGGCTGCGACGGCCATGTTGGAGAATGCGGTCTGGGGAGACCGCCGCAGGCCAGAGGGCCTGCCCCACTTGCCTTCGCAGTGATTTAGAAAGCGATACTGCAGTGAATAACAGAATAATTATATGGGCACCGTATGCAGAGACGCTCGCATACCTTACGCGCCGCTTACGTTATTCCAGATCAGGAGAACGGTCAGGACGATCATGATCACGCTGGTGGAACCAGCCACCAGATTGCCCCAGAATCCGTTGCGGTACTCACCCATCAGGCGTTTCCGGTTGATTAGTAGGAGCATGAAAACAAGAACGAACGGCAGCAGAATGCCATTCGCGACCTGTGAATAGAGAATAACTTTTAAAAGCGGCAGGTGGGGAATGAGGACAATGCCCGCGCCGAACACGATCAATACAGTGTAGAGGCCGTAGAAGATCGGCGCTTCGCCGAATTTGCGGTCGATTCCGGACTCGAATCCGAGCCCCTCGCATACGTTGTAAGCCGTGGCCAGCGGAAGGATCGCAGCTGACAGTAGAGATGCATTGATTAACCCGGCCGCGAACAGAAGAACGGCAAATTTGCCGGCGAAGGGGGCGAGTGCCAGCGCCGCTTGTGCCATGTCGGTGATTTCACGGTGGTCCGTTTTGTAGATGGTGGCGGCGCAGGCGACCACGATGAAGAATGCGATCACGTCCGTCACGATGCAGCCGAAGATCACGTCGGCGCGGCACAGGTGATAATCGCGTTTCGAGACGCCTTTTTCCACTACCTGCGCTTGCAAATAGAACTGCATCCAGGGCGTGATGGTGGTGCCGATTAATTGGACGATCATCACCAGGTAAAGCGCGTTGTTGTGAAATTCGGGAATCACTGTCTTCTCCAGCGCCATTCCCCAATCCGGCTTAGCAAGACACGCGGATACAGGGTAGGCAAAGTAGACAAGACAGAGAACCAACATAATCCGCTCTACCGGCTTGTGCGCGCCGCGAACGATCACATACCAGACCAGCGCCGCGCCAATTGGCACCGAGATGTACTTACTCACGCCGAACAGTTGCAAGCCGGAAGCAAGGCCGGCGAACTCCGACGCGATGTTGCCGAAATCGGCGATGCCCAGGACCGCCATGGTGAAGAAGGTCATGCGGAGACCGAACTCTTCGCGAATCAGATCGGACAGGCCTTTGCCGGTAATCGCTCCCATGCGCGCCGCCATTTCCTGAACGACGATGAGCGCGATTGTGGTTGGTATCAGTGTCCAGAGAAGCGTGTAGCCAAATTGCGCGCCGGCTTGCGAATAGGTGAGGAGGCCGCCTGGGTCATTATCGACGTTCGCCGTGATGAATCCGGGACCTAACACGGCCAGGATCGCGAACATGCGGAACCGCAGCGCTCGAAATCGCGAGAGCGGAGTCAACTGGCGGGCGGGGCGCGCGGGACCGCGCTCGCGGGCATTCATGGAGTGCTATTTGGAAAACGGGATACTCTCGCCAGCTTACTTCAGTCCGGCGGATTTCACCAGAAGAGAAACCGGTGTTCCATCTTCCGTGCGATATGGGTTTTCAACATGGATTTTCACGTCGACCAC
>CAXSIG010000840.1:0-2285 GCA_964237255.1 uncultured Bryobacteraceae bacterium | reverse complement strand
AGATGGAATCGAATCCGATGTAGGTAAAGAAGACGATCGACGCACCCGTCACAATGCCGGATATCCCGTGCGGCGCGAAGGGTCTCCAGTTATCGGTCTTGATCGCGTTGGCTGCGCCTACGCAGAAGATGACAATGGCTAGAATTTTGATGACCACCATGGTGGTATTCGCGCCGGCGGATTCGCGAACTCCCCTGACCAGGATCCAGGTGACCAACATTGTAATGATCAGCGCGGGGATATTAAAAATTCCGCTTGGTTGGCCGGTGGCGGCGAAGGCCGGATAGGCGATGGCGTTCGGAAGGTGAAAGCCGAAGAGACTGTCGCCCGAGTCCTGAAGGTAGGCCGAGAAGCCTACGGCGACGGACATATTCGATACGGCGTATTCCAGGATAAGGTCCCAGCCGATGATCCAGGCAAAAATTTCTCCCAGGATTGCGTATGAGTATGTATACGCGCTACCCGCGATAGGAATCATGGACGCAAGTTCCGCATAGCAGAGCCCGGCAAAGACGCACGCTACGGCGACGAGCAGGAACGAGATAGAAATTGCGGGACCCGCGCCGGTGCGGCCCATCATGGAACCCGCATGTGCGCCCTGCGTGATCAGGTCCAGAATAGTGGCGTGGAAGATCGATTCGATCTTCTCGACCTTACCGGCCGCGGCTGTCCCGGTCAGAGTGAAGATGCCGGAGCCGATAACCGCGCCCACACCAAGCGCGGTTAAGCTGAGGGGTCCTAGGGTTTTGCGGAGCTTGCCTTCCGGGCGCTCCGCAATCTCAATCAGTGTGTCGATGCTCTTGGTGCGTAAGAGCTGCGACACCTACCGCTTCCGCTGACCCTGTACGAGTTTCTTCACCTTTTTCTTATTTTCGCCGCGAGCGACACCCGCTTTGCGCTTGGCTTTCGGAGCGGCTTTCTTACGCGCGGCGCGCTTAAGCTTCTTTCGTTCTTCCGTCGATTCGATGTTCTTTGTGTTCATTTGCTCTATTCACTTTACTTGAAAGGGCAATGGAACGTAGGCTGGCGCATCCCGTTCTCGATTTGAGGCGACAGCCCGCCATCGCGGTTGCCGATCTAACCCTCCGCTATCTCATAATGAGCGAGCACTTCGTTCCACAGTCCTTTCGCTTGCAAAATCAGCTCAATTACTTCTCGCACCGCTCCGGATCCGCCCGGCGCGCGTGTCACATAATGCGCCTCTTTCTTCACCTCATCCCGCGCGTTCGCTGTTGCTACCCCGAATCCCACGCGATGCATGATAACCACGTCCGTCAGATCATCTCCGATGTAAGCAACCTGCTCCTTCGTAAGCTTCGCATCCGCCAGAATTTCCTCCAGAATTGGGATCTTTTCCGTATGTCCCTGATACACGTATTTCATCTTGGCCTGCCGCGCGCGTTCCACCGTGGCGGGAGAATCCCGACCGCTAATTACGCCGGTCGGCAGCCCGTATTTGTTCATCCACTGCAGCGCGATTCCGTCTTGCGAATCGAACCCCTTGGTTTCCACAATCTTTCCGGACGCATCGGGAAAAAAATACAAACGACCATCCGTTAACACGCCATCAACGTCCATCAGCAGCATCTCGATCCCACTCAGTTGGCTTTCGTTCACGGGCTTCATTGTACAGTGGGGGCGTGCTTGAAGGCTTCTCGCCCAACCTGCTGCGCCGCGATGGCCGGATAGGAGTCGCCCTGTCGGGCGGCGCGGATTCCGTCGCGCTGCTCCACTGCTTGTTCGAAGCCGGATTTGCTCTCACCGTTCTTCACGTCAACCATGGATTTCGCGGGACCGAATCCGACGCCGACGAGGAGTTCGTTTCGCAAAAAGCAGCGGCTCTGAACCTCCCCGTTCTGGTCCACCGGCCGGAACGCATGCCAGGAAATCTGGAGCAGGAAGCCCGACGTGCCCGATACCAGTGGTTCCGGAATTTGATTCAGAATGACAGCGTTTCCCAGGTAGCCACCGGACACACAGCGGACGACCAAGCGGAAACGGTGCTATTTCGGTTTCTCCGCGGTTCGGGAACAGCCGGCTTAGCAGGCGTACGTCCCTCAATCTCCGGGATTGTGCGCCCTCTCCTGCAAGCGGATAGGAACACGCTGCGACATTACTTAATGGAGAGAGGTATCACATGGCGAGAAGACTCTTCAAACCGCGACCTTCATTGCCGCCGCAACCAAATCCGGCACGAACTCCTGCCTCAATTGAAGCGCGACTGGAATCCGAACTTGGTTGGTGCGCTTTCCCAGACCGCTGAGTGGGCGCAAGGGGAGGAGGAT
>CAXSIG010000839.1:0-2294 GCA_964237255.1 uncultured Bryobacteraceae bacterium | reverse complement strand
TTGGTGTCCTTCCTGCCTGCGCCCCTAGGTGCGTCCTGGTACAACGGGTTTCAAGCCAAGCTGACGAAGCGCTTTTCGCGCGGACTGACGGCAACAGCGGCTTATGCATTTTCGAAAACTCTCGATAACTATGAGGGTCAGGGAAACATTTTGAATCGTTCGGATTTCAAGGGCTTATCTTCACAAGATCGTCCCCAGGTTTTGAGCGTGAGTATCAACTACACGATTCCGACATTCGGATTCACGAATCGCAACGCATGGACCCGTTCGCTTCTAGCCGGTTGGACAATCGGTTCTATTAACCAGTATTCGAGCGGTCCGTTGCTGATGGCTCCCGCATCCACCAATAGCCTGGGCACATATCTTCCGGGATACGCGACACGACAGTTCCGGAATCCCGGTGTTCCGTTGTATTTGAAGGACATTAATTGTGGATGCCTGGACGTCACAAAAGAGACGGCGTTGAATCCGGCCGCATGGACGGACCAAGCGCCCGGTGTATTTGGAAGCGGAACTGTTTATTACACCGACCTTCGCGGACAGCGGCGACCGGTGGAGTCGCTCAGTTTGGGTAAGCGCTTTGCGATTAAGGAACGGTACTCACTAAGCATACGCGCTGAGTTCTTCAATCCATTTAACCGGAACGAGTCTCTGCCGGATCCTGTCACCACGAGTCCTTCGAACCCGGCCACGCGAAATCCGCAAGGATTTCTGACTGGCGGTTTTGGGTTCATCAACTACAACGCGATCTCATCGAATAGCGTAAGCGGTACGGTGCCCTCCCCTCGGACCGGGCAAATTGTGGCGCGCTTCGAGTTCTAACGGCGCTCTAGCGCCCGTAACGACCCCGCGTGTTGCTCGGCGCGGGCAGCGTTGCCGCTTTGCGAAAAAGCCCGGATCAGAAGATAGTGAATCTGGGTATCGGTGACCAATCCATCGGAAAGCGAAAGTGCGAGTTCGCCTTGCTCCGCGGCTTGCGCAGGCTTCTGGTGCTTCAGCAACAAGCGCGCGAGATCGAAATGTGCGTCTCGCGATTTTGGAGATGCCGCTATGGCCGCGCGTATCGCTTTTCCAGCGTCTTCGTTCCGATCGAGCAAAAGCAGCAGGCGGCCGTAAGGCAGAAGGGTGTCGACGCTCGCCATGCCGGCGACTTGCTCTAAGCGAATTGCCTCACTGTAATATGACAGCGCTTCCGTCGACTTACCTAACGCTTCGTTAGTCAGGCCAAGATACAGATTTGCGCGCGCGTCCCGCTCGTCCAGTTGGTGTGCGCGCAAAAATCTCGGGAGGGCCGTCCGCAGATCGTTCCGAAGATATGCCTCCATTCCAAAAAGAAACTGGGCGTACGCAGAACGGGAATCGATCTGAAGTGCGTGTTGCAGGCTATCTTCTGCGACATCGAAGCGATTGATGGTTAAAGCTAGCTTCGCCTTGAGCGTCCATGCCGGCAGAAGCTTTGGATCTAGGCGAAGCGCGTGATCCAGAACGACCAGGCACTCCTGAAATTTACGCTCCGCGAAGAGGTGGTTGGCTTTCTCGTATTCCGTGTACGCGGGCGACCCTGCGGCGCCCAGCATCGCCAGCCCTACAACCGCAAGTAAGGTCACCCAGCGTTCTCTTCTACTTCCACTATGCGATCGCTCTCTACGGGACCAAGTTTTTGAATCACGCCGCTTGGCCATCGAATCTCTACGCGTTCGGCGCGCTGGTTTGGGCCTAATCCGAAGCGCACCAAGGCTTCACTAGAACTGGCATAACCCACTGATGTAGTGGCTTGGTTGTACAAATCTCCGCCGTTCGCAAGCGAAACACGAATCGTGGCGCCCAATCCCAAACGGTTGCTTTGGACGCCGCGCAATCGAAACGCGAGCCAATGTCCGGAAGGCTGCGTCACGTTAAGAAAGAGCTTTGCGGGACCGTTTGCCACCGTTACCACCGCGTCCATTTTGCCGTCATTGTTGAAATCGGCGAAGGCTGCGCCGCGATGCATCGCTGGAATCGAGAAGTCCTTGCCCGCGTTGGAGGAGACGTCTTCGAAACGGTTGCCTTGCTGGTTGCGAAACACGCGATTGGGAAGAGCGGCGTTGTCTCCCAGGTAGCGATCCAAACCCGCAAGATGCGAGAGAGCGAAGAAGAGGTCTTTCCAGCCATCGTTATCAAAGTCGTACATCCCCAAGCTCCACCCGGTCAGTTGCCGCGTGGCGAGGAGAAGGCCCGTCTTTTGGCCGTGATCTTCGAAGCCTTTATTCCCGCCGAGATTGCGGAACAGTGGAAAGGAATCGTGGAGAATGCCC
>CAXSIG010000838.1:234-2322 GCA_964237255.1 uncultured Bryobacteraceae bacterium | reverse complement strand
AGGAGTTTTACGACGCTGTCGGCGGCGGCAATTTGGCGGCCCGCGAGTTGTTATCGCTGCGTTGGTTCCCGGTTCGAGCGGCGGCTCCTGCTCCGCATATCGTTAAGCCCGCAATCCGCAACCGGCCCGACTACCAGTCGCTTGCGCTAAGCGCCGAGCAGGTACTCACCGCGATGCGAAGCAGTGCCGCGAAGTTTACGGCCGCGGACTCGTCGCTGACCGAAACCGAACGGCGGCTCGCTTCCATCTGGGCTTCGCTGCTTGGCGTTACTGATTTCTCTGCCGCTTCCAATTTTTTTGATCTCGGCGGCCATTCGCTCCTGATGGTGCAAATGGTGATGCGGGTACGCGAAGCGTTCGGCGTCGAGTTGAAAGTGGACGACGTCTACTCCGCAACGCTCACGTTGAGCGATCTAGCTCGCAAGATCGAAGGTTATCAGCGCGGCGATTCGGAAGAATACGACGCTCTGCTTCGCGAGATCGAAGCGATGTCCGATGAGGAAGTCGCGCGTTTGTTGGCGGAAGAAGCCAGTGCATAATGCGCGTCCTGTTGACTTCAAACGCTTCCTACGCACCTCCCCGCGGTGGTTCCACCCGGAGTAATTTGGTTTGGCTGCGCGACTTAGCGCGCAATGGTAATCAGGTTCGAATCGTCAGCACGGCCTGGAAGGAAGCAACCCAGACCGTCGTTGACGGTATCGCGATCCGTAGCATTAAAGATCTTCCGCTCCACACCTCTCTTCTGGCCGAGGAGATACGCGCGTTCGATCCGGATTTCGTATTAGTCTCCTCAGAAGACCTCAGCCATCGATTGCTGCGTGAAGCATCACGTAACGCGCGAATAGTCTACTTGGCACACACCCCGCAGTTCTTTTCGTTCGGCCCGGAAAGCTGGAACCCGGAGCCCGAAGCAACCGAGTTGGTGCGCAACGCCGACGCGGTTGTCGTGATCGGGCACCATATGGCGGGCTATATCGAACGGCACCTGGGTCGACGAGCCACGGTCATCCATCCTCCGATCTACGGCGTAGCGCCCTTTCCGCGGTTCGGCCGATTCGGCTCAGGCGGCGTGCTGATGATCAATCCGTGTGCGGTGAAGGGCGTCAGCGTCTTTCTGGCGTTAGCGGAACGCTTTCCACACCTGCCGTTTTGCGGGCTCACCGGATGGGGAACTACGGCCGATGATCGCTCACGCATGGAACAGGTCGCGAACGTGCGAATTCTAGACAGCGTACCGCGTATCGACGATGTACTCAAGAATGCGAGCGTCGTCCTAATGCCATCGGTCTGGTATGAAGGCTTTGGGCTGATCGCGATGGAAGCGATGCTGCGAGGCGTTCCGGTAATCGCAAGCAATTCAGGCGGCTTGGAAGAGGCGAAGGCGGGTACGGAGTTCGTGATTCCGGTCAAGCTGATCGACCGATATCTGCCACAGTTCGATGAAGTCCACATGCCGATTCCCGTGGTGCCGGAGCAAGATCTGGACTCATGGGTTGCAGCCCTTCACACGCTTACGACGGAAAACGTGGCTTATGAAAGAGAAGCGGAACACTCGCGCACGCGCGGGCTGGAATTTGTTTCGAAGCTGGATGCGGGAGACTTAGGCAAGCTTCTGCATTCGCTTCCCCGGAAGCGTCATCTGACCTCGCAGCAGAAGGCGCTCTTGATAGCCAAGCTCCGCGCTCGAATCTGATGCGCATCCTGCTGGCGCACAACTCGCTTTACTTCCCATCGCATGGGGGTGGTGACAAGAGTAATCGGTTGCTCATGGAGGCGCTCGCTGAGATGGGCCGTTCCGTGCGCGTCGTCGCGCGTGTCGAGGAGTTCGGAGAGGCCGCTCACGCTAAGCTTGCGACGGAGTTATCGGAGCGAGGCGTTCCGTTCGAGGAAATAGATGCCGCGATTCGGTTCGACCATCGTGGCGTCGATGTCCTCACCCTCACGCGATCCTCACATTTTCGCGCGTTTTTCTCGACCCAAATCGACGAGTTCGATCCTGAAGCGATCGTGACTTCGACCGACGATCCCGCCCAATTGCTTTTCGATTTGGCCATATGGGCCCCACGGGCCCGTGTGGTCTATCTGGTT
>CAXSIG010000838.1:0-224 GCA_964237255.1 uncultured Bryobacteraceae bacterium | reverse complement strand
CCGCACCTTTTGGTCCCGATAGCTCGATGCCGAATGTGGATCGGACGGCGGCGCTCAAGCAGGCCGATGGTGTTGTGGGAGTTAGCGAGTACGTGGCTCAGTATGCACGCGAGTGGGGCGGCTTGGACGCGGTGCATGTCCCGATCTCATTGATGGAGAGCGGCGCGACCGATAAACTCGGCAGCTTCGATAATCGCTTTGTCACGATGGTGAACCCGTGCGCT
>CAXSIG010000837.1:0-2328 GCA_964237255.1 uncultured Bryobacteraceae bacterium | reverse complement strand
CAAAGGCGACGACTTACTCGGCGACGATGGCGAAGCGACCATCGACAGTTCGCACCCCACCGATCTAGGATTCGTGCGGCAAGCGGCGGAGTTTGAAAAGGCGCTCCGGAAAATTTTGAAAACGTGACTCACAAGCCAAGACCGTAAAGCCGGTCACAAGAAGAATCTTGCGAATTCCCTGAGTAAAACCCCGAAACTCGCCAATCGCGACTAATCTCCATGCCAAGCTTGAGTCGCAATGGAATCAAACGTTCTCCCCATAGACAAAGCGGCGCAGAACCGCATCAACGCGCTTAAGTCAACGGGTCCCAAAACCGAAGACGGCAAGCGCCGCTCCAGCTTAAACGCACTGCGGCACGGATTTACTTCGCACGTGGTCGTCATGCCGTATGAAGACCTCGAAGCCTTCAAGTCCTTCGAAGCCAAATGCCACAAGATGTACGCTCCCATCGGTGACCTGGAAAAAGAAGCGACCCAATCGCTAGCCGAGTTCCGCTGGCGCATGCGCCGGGTCGGCGCTCTCGAAAGCGCTATGTTTACCCTCGGTCACGAACGCCACGCCGAAACCATCAACCTGGGCGAAGAAGAAAACATGCAGCCCATCCAATCCGGTTTTGCCGCAGCCGTCACCTTTAAAGTCGATGCTGACACGCTCCTTAAGCTTTCCGTCTACGAACAGCGTCTCTCGAAGCAATTCCAAGCTGCCGAAACCCGCCTCTTCAAACTGCAAGCCGATCGCCTCGCTCGCTTCGAAAAGGAGAAGCCCGCCATGATCCAGATCCGTAAGGTGCACAAACAACAGAACCGCCCGTTTTTCCCCGCTCAGTTTGGCTTCGTTTCGACACTCCCCGAAATCGAAAAAGAAATCCGCAAAAACCGCGCCATGGAGGGCCGTCTCGACCCCGAACTCAACTCCGAAAACAAGGTCAATGGGTAAAATTCACCCGGCAAAACCGGCTCGGTACGCCCGACTTGCGTCTGCTCTAGGACACCGGCACCAGGAACATCTGCTGCGCGTCGTGGCAGCCACCGTCCGCAGGCTCGTCCTTGCGAGTGTAGCTGCCGTCACTTTGCATCACGCGCGCGTTTTTCGTGTCGCACAAGTAGCGGGCCAGAATTTCTTCCCGTACTTTTCTGACCAGCTTGGGCGCTGCAATCGGAAAGATGATTTCTACTCGATGGTCCAGGTTGCGGGGCATCAAGTCGGCACTGCCCGCGTACAACTCCGGTTCCCCGCCGTTATCGAAGTAGTAAAGTCTGCTGTGTTCCAAAAATCGACCCAGAATGCTGGTGACCGTGATGTTCTCGCTAATCCCCGGCAGTCCAGGGCGAAGACAACAAAGACCGCGGACAAGCAGTTCGACGCGCACTCCGGCTTGCGACGCCTCGTACAGCAGGCGAATCATCTCGGCGTCTTCCAACGCGTTCATCTTCAGAATCATATGGCCGCTGGCGCCCCGCTTCGAGTGATCAATCTCGCGGCGGATCAGCCTCGCCATCTCCGTCCGAAGCGCCGTCGGAGCCACCATCAGCTTGCGCGATTTGGTTTGCGAAGAGTAGCCGGTCAGGTAATTGAACAGTTCGCTGACGTCGGCCGCTATCTCATCGTCCGATGTAAAAAAGCTCATGTCCGTATAGAGCCGGGCGGTATTCGCGTTGTAATTGCCGGTACCCAGATGCACATACCGGCGGATCGCGTCGCCTTCGCGCCGCACCACCAGCGCCACCTTGGAGTGGACCTTCAGCCCCAGGATGCCGTAAACGACGTGAACGCCCTCGCGCTCCAAACGCCTGGCCCATTCAATGTTGCTTTCCTCGTCGAAGCGGGCCTTCAACTCCACCATCACCGCAACCTCCTTGCGGTTTTCGATCGCCTCTACAAGCGCTTCCACCACCGGGGAATTTCGGCCCGTCCGGTAAAGCGTCATCTTGATGGCAAGAACTTGTGGGTCGCGCGCCGCCTTGCGCAGGAACTCGACAACCGGCTGAAACGAATCGAACGGATGATGCAACAGCACGTCTTGTCTGCGCATCACCGCGAAGATGTCGTCCTCCGCTTTCGGCAGCAGTTCCGGAGGGGTATACGGGACGAACGGCTTGTCTTTCAAGTCCGGCCGGTCTACCTGGAGGAGTTCCCGCAAGCGTCCTAAATCCAAAGGACCCGCGACGCGATACACGTCCTTCGCGTCCATCTCCAGGTTCTCAATCAGGATGTCCAGGATGTGGGCCGGAATATACTGATTCACCTGAAGGCGAACGACGTCGCGAAATTGGCGCTGCCAGACGGCCTCCTCGATGGTTTCAAGCAGGTCGTCGCTTTCGAATTCC
>CAXSIG010000836.1:0-2331 GCA_964237255.1 uncultured Bryobacteraceae bacterium | reverse complement strand
TAGACTTTGTTGAGTAGTTCCTTCCTCTTATGCGCCTCGTTTTCCCTGCGCTTTTTCTGTGCCAGATCTGCTTTGCGGCCCCTCCTGTTGCGTCCAAGGCAGCGCGCCTATGGTCGTTGCAGCCTGTAAGCCATCCTGCGCCGCCGGTTGGTGTAACGGCTTCCACAAATCCGATTGACGCGTTTATCGCGGCGGACTATAAGTTGAAGGGCCTTACGCCCGTTGGAAAGGCCGACAAGCTGACGCTTCTGCGTCGCGTGTACTTCGACCTAATCGGGATTCCGCCCAAGATTGCGGAGCAGGACACTTTTCTCGGCGATGAATCGCCAGACGCGTACGAGAAGGTGGTGGACCGTCTTTTGGCCAATGACCAGCACGGCGCGCGTTGGGGACGCTACTGGCTGGACGTTCTTCGCTATGCGGACCTGGATGGGCTCGACGGTTCCGTAATGCCCGCTTCGAACGGAATCTATTTGTGGCGTGACTGGGTAATTCGCGCTCTCAACCACGATGTGCCTTACGACCAGTTCGCGCGGGCGCAAATTTTGGGGAATCGGTATCGTCCGGCGACCGCGACGAGCAATGGAGGACGTAGGAGTCGGGTGGAAGGCAGCATGGAGGACACGTTTGCCCTGGGTTTTCTGGCGCGCTCCGCCGTTACCCGGAACGACAAGGATCACGACATCGCCTTCAGCGCAGTGGAGACTGTTTCGACTGCGTTTATGGGGATGACAGTGGGCTGCGCCAAGTGCCACGATCACAAATTCGACCCAATCTCACAGAAAGATTTCTACGCCATGAAGGCGCTGTTCGATCCGCTGACGCTGAAAAACGTTCCGATCGCTTCACCTGCTGAGATCTTCACAAACGGCGAACAGCAGGACGATCTGAAACGGAAGAGCGAGCCGATTAACGCCGCGATTGAAGCGCTGATTGGACCGTATCGGACGAAACTTTATGATGAGCGGGTCGCGCAGTTGACTCCTGAAGTTCAGGTTGTGATTCGGAAGGCCGAAAAGGACAGGACGCAGGCTGAGCAGAAGACTTTCGACGATTATTTCCCGGTGCTGCGTATCGACCCTTCGAAGGTGAAGGAGGCCATGCCTGCCGAGGAAGTCGCTAAATACAATGAGCTACTGAAGCAGCAGAAAGCGCTTCCCCGCGTTGCGGCGCTGCCCTCTTATTGGACGGTGGAGGAGGACAAAGCGCTTCTTAAAGAGAAAAACTATGTGCTGACCACGGGAGATCCAAAGCGGCCCGAAATGGACAAGCCCGTGGAACCCGGCTTCCCCTTTCAGCCCACTGACCTGGACCTTCGGGACGGGCGTCGCGAGGCGTTTACGGAATGGCTGACCGCGCCGGAAAATCCGCTGTTCGCGCGCGTCGCGGTAAACCGAATCTGGGGCTGGCACTTCGGCGAAGGCCTCCAGCGAGTCACCAGTGACTTTGGGTTGTTGGGCGGCAAGCCGTCCGACCCGAAACTGCTGGATTATCTGGCATCGGAGTTCGTGGCGCACAACTACAGCATGAAGTGGCTCCATCGGTTAATCGTCACTTCGGACACGTACCGGCTTGCGTCCAATGTCGACAAGGCCCTGCTGGCTAAAAACCAGAAAGCCGATGCGCGAAACACCTACCTTTGGCACTTTCGTTTACAGCGGCTGGCCGCCGAGCCGGTGTGGGACTCGATCCACTACGCGGCGGACGATCTGGATTTGGCCGTCGGTGGCAAGTCGTTCCAGCTTACCGTTGCCGACCAGAAGCAGAGTATCTTCTTGCCCAAGGACAGCATTACGGATTCGCGCACCAATCGCCGCGGCGTTTATCTGATCCGAGGATATATTCCGAGCACCGACGTAATGAGCAGCTTTCTGACAGCTTTCGATGTGGACGATGGCCGCGCGCCCTGTCCCGTGCGTACCCAGACAGTGACCGCTCCGCAAGCGCTATTCACGATGAACAACAGCCTAGTGGAGAAGGAATCCGAGAAGCTGGCGTCACTAGTTTTGAATGAATCCGCGGGCGATCTGCATACTGCCGTCACCTCCGCATACCAGCGGACGGTTGGCCGCAAACCTTCCGGGAAAGAACTCGATTATTCTCTTACGTTCCTGGAGAACAATCCCGAACGCATGAAGGAACTGGCGTGGCTGCTTTTCAACCTAGACGAATTTCTTTACGTGAAATGAGCAATATTTATCCTTGCGGTAAGATCGAGCGGCGACGTTTCCTATATCAGAGCGCTGCCGGATTTCTCGGTTCCGCGCTTGGTTCGCTTTGGGCCGACGAGGGCAAGCTCATGCAGGATGCCCGATTACCGGGGACAGCGCC
>CAXSIG010000835.1:0-2331 GCA_964237255.1 uncultured Bryobacteraceae bacterium | reverse complement strand
CGTTTACCACTTTGCAGTTGCCGTAGCGGCTTAACCCAACTTCGCAACGAAACCGATCGGCGTGTGTCTGGACACCAGCATTTTGGGCATTTTGGCATCTGCGCCGCAGGCTGAGAAAGTTCGCGATCCACCCGTGTAGGTCCTGCGCCGCGCAAACTCCCCTCACCTGGAGTGCTCACCTGGACAGCCCTTCTTTCTTACGCCGTTTCGCCCAGTACGCCGTCATCCGCGCTGAGACCGCCATCCGCTCTTCTGTGCTCAAAACGCGGCGTCCACGCTTTGTAACCGCGTCTTCCGTCGAAGGCGGGATGTGTAGCTTTTTGAGAAGCTCTATCGTTTCGTCGATGATGGCACGCCTTTGTTTTAGCTGGGAAATGAATTCGTGGATACGATCCGTCACCGTGTTCGGCAATCTTAACATCCCATTCGTGCCACAAATTCACTCGCACCGGTGGCTAAGGAACCCTGTCGTGGTGAACTCCTGTTTACAAAATTGGCATCTGCGCATCTTTGTCGGCCCCTCGGAGCAGTTTGGGACCTTATAATTGTCAGCTGCGAACCAATCCATGAGCGCCTCCTTGCGACTGAGGCAAGCTGCGCAGAAATTACTGTTCTCCAGTCGCGGATTATTACATCGCGCGCAAATGCCCGGATTAGGTGGTTTACTGATCTGCATAAAAATTTCGCGCGGGAGGGATCACTTTCGCTCGAACCATGAAACCGGGCCTCATTCCATCATGAGCAACTGACCATTCAAGATCAGAATGACAATGACGAACGTGGCGAGCAAGACTATCAAAAGCAGCCCATATTTGCGCGAGATGCCCCGTTCGCGTCTTAGCCACTAAGGCTTAGCAAAGTCCGTATCGCTGACGACGATCGTTTGGTGGCACTGCCGGCATTTAAACCTGCGACATGGAGCTGAATGAGACACGCTGGCTTGGCAGTAGGGACATATGCCGACACGTTCTATCTTCATCGCAAACAGCGGGTACACGAATGCCACGGGAGTGAAGATTAGCATAAACCATCCGATCACGGGAATCCAAACAAACAGCCCGATCCAAGCAAACGCCAGGACCGCACCAAATACCAAGCGTTTCCAGATTGGAACGCGGGAAACAGTGAACGGCATTGTCAGCGGCTTTATTCTGCTATAGGTGTCAAGATTTCAGCAACTGGTGTCAAGGGCGACCCAAAATCCACGACGACCGGCCAAACGCATGGACCTGGCAAGCACGTTGAGCAACTGAAGTAGTCGCCAAACCAGTAGCTAAGATCTCCGCACGTCGGGCAGGGCTCTAGTTCGTCTAGCTGACACCACTCATACCGCGCGGCTGTGACTATCGAACTGGTCGAACGCTATCGGTAAACGCCGCCGTCGGTAGCATCCATGGCGGCGGAAAACATGCGGCGCAAATCCAAGAGTCACCATCGTTCCAGAAGCGGTGGCAATGACATGTTTTGCAGGGAGCTTTGGCGTCAGATTTGAATGACATTCTTGGCGATGTAGTGCAGAGTTCCCCGGTTTGTTCTCTGGCCCACACGCCGACAATTACAGCGCCCGGGTAGACCAACGGAGAGCTTCGGTGGCGGCTTAGAAACGGCGAAAAAAGAGAAAGCCCAGATTTCTCTGGGCTAGAGGGAACTGCGGGCCGCTATGGTGAAACTCTATCAATCAGGCGCCGTGCTGCCATGTCTCCCGATGGCGGCGTGGTGGTAAGGGCTTTGCTGGATTACCAGCCGATTTGCACGACACACCTGTTCCTTTACCAGGAAGTAATCTAGAACTCCTACCGTACAAGGGCAAGGTGCGACGAACCCTCAGATCGAAGAGCCGTCATCAGCCGATCGTGAGTCTCGGCCGCAGTCAGGCAGATTGGGCAAACAAGCAGGTGCTCTTCAACTTCGCTAAGCAAAGCGTCTTCAGAGTCTCCTGCAAGTTGAGCCGGGTGAAGATTCATCAAATACAACTCCAACTCGCCGTCAGAGATATAACTGCATGCGTTGGCTTTCATCTCTGATCTGCGCGGAGAACCCCCGCATTCGACGCTGGCCTGAATCTCCGCACCTGTTCAAAGGCTTCTTGATCGATCTCGCTATTGCGACGTAGCTCGTACATGATCGCGGCTTTCGCTTCTTCCTCGGTTTCGAAACGGAGCCCTTTCGGCGCTGGATGCGCGGTGAAGTAGCTATGTTTCTCGCGGGCATGGAATTTGACCCAGCCGAGGAGCTGCTCTCCGAAAATCTTGCGGATCCGTGTATCGGATTCGTCAGATGGCTCTGGTGCAAACCCGGGATGAGTTCGGGAAGATGAGCAGATGGCCGGGT
>CAXSIG010000834.1:0-2357 GCA_964237255.1 uncultured Bryobacteraceae bacterium | reverse complement strand
TGCGGACAACACGCTAAAGGGAAGCGAAGAACGGACTTGCCAAATGACGCCGAGAGTGATCTTCGCAGGCAAGTTGACGAAACCGCTGGCAACCAGCGCATGGCGGCGGTCGATGTTCGCAGGACCCCAGTCGTAGTTATAAAAAGCGGGGTTGACTACGTTCGCTTGCGGATTGTCATCGCGCGCGGAGGAGAGCGTGTACGAGACCAGGAACTGATAGCGCTTGGCGAATCGCTTATCCACTCTGACAAACAGTGCTTTGTATTTCGTCTGGGAAATTGGTTCGTGGTCCAGAATGCGCGCCCACTGGGTAAGCGGGCGAACGCCTGCGGCATTCGGATAGTTCACATCCACGGTGCGGAAATCGTGTAGTGTGTGCATGTAGATGCCATCCAGTTGGACGGTCAAGTCATGCGTGATCCGACGGGCGTAGCCTAGCGTGAACTGTTGCGAGTACGGATTCGAGAAGTTCTTATCGAGAACAGTCACGGTCGGTGCAGCCGTGGAACAGAAGGACGTAGGAGTCTGACCGTTGTAAGGATCGGGATAGGTCGGGTTGCGTATCAAAACGTTGCACACCGCCAGGTTGCGGTTTTCCGGAAAGTTGAGCAGCGTTTGAATGTTGTTGTAGTAAAGACCATATCCGCCGCGTATGACATCGCGGCCGTTGCCAAAAACATCCCAGGCGAAGCCGAACCGCGGACCGAAGTTACGGTTCTTACCGCGCTTGCTAGGGTCGCCCAGGAACGGAATCGTAGTCGGAAAGGAACTAAGTTTGAGTCCTTCGTTGAAGGAGCCATACTCACGGTCCCAGCGGAGCCCCAGGTTCAGCGTTAGGCGGGGCAACAAGCGCCAATCGTCTTGCGCGTAGATTCCCAATTGATTTGTAGTTACATCGGTGTGCTGCGGCGGGATAGCGGCAGTGAACTGCGTGGGGTTTTTCAGCGCGGCGATGGTAGCTGGGTTCTTCGGATCGAACACTTGATCCGTCGCGAATGTGAACGTGCCTTTGTAGTTTGAAAGCGCATCGTCGCCAAAGGGAATGTGGCTTACGTCGACACCGAACTTGAAGGTGTGCTTGCCCTTGATCCAGGTAACATCGTCGCGGTACTCGGTGCGTTTCTCGACCCCTAACTCTGAGTAGCCTTGGCCATAGGTAAAGCTCGGAAAGGAGTAAACGGTTTGTAACTGCGCCAATCGTTGCGTCGCCAGGTTGCCGAGATCAGTCCACGTCGGCGCTCCCGGAGGCCCAAGTTGGAACGACGCGTACGCGTACTGGAAACGGATTTCATTTACCAGATTTGTTTTCGGGGTCCATGTATGACCCGCAACGAAGGCGTGCCGGGGAAACTGCCCGTCATAGCAGTTTGATTCGCTGGCGTTTGAGCATCCTTGATATGTGAGAAGATTCCACTCCTGCGACCATCTTGCAAACAGATGCTGCGTGTTGCTGATCTCATAATCGCCACGAATGTTCAATAGTTGGTCATGGCTTGGCTGTGCGAAAACACCTTCGTTCGCCGAATAAAATTGATGGCCCGCCGCGCCAGTGAAGATTGTGAAGGCGCTGTCGGTCTGCGTTCTCTCGAAGGAGCTGAAGAAGTGCAGCCTATTTTTAACGATCGGACCGCCGAAATCGAAACCGTATTGATTGCGCAAGAACGGCGCTTTCCCAGTTCCCGCCGCCTGCTCAGCTTGCTTTTGAAATGTATTGTCGCGATTCAGCGTCTTCTGGCGGAAGTAATCGAAGGCGTCGCCGTGAAACTGATTCGTACCGCTCTTTGTAACCACAGTAACGAAGCCGCCCATGGCAAGACCAAGCTCGGCTTTGAATTGACTGAGATCCACCTTGAACTCTGTGACGGCGCCTTCCGGAAAATTCTGGCGCGGCTCGCCTTGTTCAGCCCAGGTATTGACTACTCCGTCCACACCGAAGCCATTCGCATAGAAGCGGCCACCGCCGCTAATTTGCACGTTGTTGTAAAACGTTCGAGACGCATCCTGTGTGGTGCCAGGCAAAAGCAGCGCCAGGTTCAGGTATTGCCGCGAGTTCACCGGAAGAATATCAATTTGCTGCGTTGTGATAACTCCGGCCACTTCGGCACGTGTCGTATCGATGGCCGGCACCTCGCCCGAAACGCTGATGGTCTCTTGTACGCTGCCCACAGTAAGCGTGAAATCCTTCTGCGCATGAGTCCCGATATCGAGGACGATACCGGTGACGTTCTCCGCCTTGAAACCAGTTGCTTCCAGCTTGAGCGAATACCGACCGGGAGGTAACGCAGCAAAGCGATATCGCCCGTCCGTATCCGTTGTTATGTTGCGTGTAAAGCCGCTGTCCTGGTTCGACAACGTAA
>CAXSIG010000833.1:0-2358 GCA_964237255.1 uncultured Bryobacteraceae bacterium | reverse complement strand
AAAGCAAATATGGAAAGAAGAGAGAGACGTTTCATATCGATGCCTCGAAGTAGTCGCACGTGCTGCGTTTTAGAGCCTTCAGTATAATACTGTGGTTTGCACCATGAATCGCTCTCTTGTATTTCTTGCCTGCGCCGCCTCGCTCGGCGCACAAACCGCGACGAAGTCGCCCACGAAAAGCCCCGCTAAGCGTGCACCCGTAGCCACTAAGGCCGCTCCGGAACCTCCGATCCCACTTCCTTCCGAGCCCGGTGAATACGCCGTATTCGAAACCACCAAAGGCCGAATCATCGTAAAACTTTTTGAAAAAGAAGCGCCCATTACGGTAACGAACTTTGTGAGCCTGGCTCGCGGAACGAAGCAATTCACGGATGAGAAGACCAGGCAAGTGGTCAAACGCCCCTTCTATAACGGCCTGATATTCCACCGGGTAATTCCCGGCTTCATGATTCAGGGTGGCGATCCGTTGGGCAACGGCATGGGTGGCGGCGGAGTTCCCACCATCCCGGATGAATTCGTAGACACGATTAAGTTCGACATGCCCGGCCGCTTGGCGATGGCCAACGTTGGACGTCCCCATACCGGAAGCGTTCAGTTTTTTATCACGGACGGCACTCCGGAATATCTGAACGGTAAGCATACGATCTTTGGACAGGTAATGGAGGGGCAGGATGTTGTAAAAGCGATTGCCATGGTGCCCCGCAGTGCTGACGACAAACCGGAAACCCCGGTGGTTATCCAGAAGTTGCTAATCCGCCGCGTTGCAGACCCGAATGCGCCCCCGCCAAGCCCCAGCAAGGCAAAAGCGAGTACCGCTAAGAAAAAAGCTTGACGAGATTTACTTAAATCACACACTAGACGGGTGATTGTGGATTACGTCGTTCAATCGTAAGCCCCGGCCAGGAACCAGCGGTCCGTACGGCAGTCTTCATAAAGCCGGTAAAAAACACCGCCGGCTAATTCGATATCCCACTCTTTGTAATCCCACGGTTCGGGAAGCCACCACTCTCCCGACGTGTGCCAAGGGCCCGATGCCCGAACCACCTCCGCATCAATGTACATGCTGCTGACATGCACGGGCTGATTTTCAGCCATCCGCACCTGCGCCTGTTTGGGAGGTCGGAAACGGCGAAGCACGGGTGTTTCGCGGTACGGTTTGTCGTCCGAAGCAGTAGCAAGCGCTGTAGCAAGCGCGGCAAAATGGTTCATCCGGTAACTATCGGGCCGATGCGTATCGAGCACTTCGGGAGTCCCTACGTTTTCCTGACCCAACAAATTCGATAAACGCGAAAGAGTAATTTCCAGCCGTTCCGGCTCTGGAGCCAGCGGGAGAAACAGACCATTCTGCTGAGGACGCGGCGGTGTAGGCTGAAGCGCCAGGCGAATTTTGAGAATTGCAGCCCCGGGCGGACGAGCGTTCAATTCCAATTGCAGCAGCTTAAGAAAAACCAGCGGATCCCGCATCGGCACCGGAAGACGCAACGTACACCGGTGTGGAGGAGCCATCTCCAACGTCAACTCCAACAGAATTTCATTTGCCGATAAACCGTACATCAGAAGGCGCGCGGTAAGGTCGTTCAAAATTCGGGAGAAGAGAAAGGAAAGCGGCTCCAGTAATTCCACCGGCGAATCCAGCTCAAGCAGTTCTTCAAAAGTCGCCGGGTCGATTAGATCGTGCAGATGCCGACCCACTTCTCCACGCGCGAGTTGCTGAAGGTGGATCCCTTCTTCGCCCAGACGCGCCGCGACGCCCAAAGGCGGAAGCGCTGCCAGTTGCCCAAAATGCCGGTCTCCCAGCATTCGAAAGTCTCCGCAGTTTCCGGGGTAAGCGGAAGCATGGTGACCGGTAAAGCCGCTAAGGCGCGCGCCTCCTTGCCGGGTGAAATTACCGTCACGCCCGAAGTGGCGCGCGCGATATATACCGCAGTGTCAGGATCTGACGAAATAGCGACATTCGCGGGCAGGTTCAACCGCTTGGCAATTGTCTGCGCAATTTCAGGTGGAGAACCAAATAAGTGATCCAAGCCCCCGATATCCAAAAGCAACGTATCGGGCGACGTCACTTCGATACGCGGCGTGAACTGACGGGCGCATTCGAGCATTGTTTCCGGCTTACCGGAATGGTGGCCCGGCGCATAAACAGCCGCGAACATACTAAAGCAATTTCGGATGAGACAGGCGACTTGCAGCTTCGCATTCGATATGGTTCGCCGAACAGGAGCGTGCGTTCAACTGCCGTTCCAATACGACAAACGCTGTTGGCGTTTTCTCAATCGAATTGCGCAGCCGATACCAGGACGCAAGCGAAATACGCCGGGCTTCCCGAGCGGACACGTTTCCTAAATCCAGGACCAGCAT
>CAXSIG010000832.1:0-2359 GCA_964237255.1 uncultured Bryobacteraceae bacterium | reverse complement strand
ACCCAACTGCCATGCCGATGAAGATCCAGGCGGTTAATCCGAGAGCGGGCTTCCGTTGCGCTTGAGACATTCCGGGTATTATCGCGCACCGCGATACCGCTATGTAAAGCGTTGTTAAACATCGCGGTCGGGTGTTCCCATTGCTTCCTCACGTACGTAACTTAAAAGTAGATAAGCCAATGAATACCGATCGAATCTCTCTCAATCGCCGCCGCGCTATCAAGTCCATCGCAGGCATCGGCGCAGCGTTTTTTATTCCCGCCTGGAACGAAACCGTCGAAGCCGCAGACACAATTACATGCGTTCCCACGACACCGACCGTTACCGAAGGACCTTACTGGGTGGACGATAAACTCTTCCGCTCCGACATCCGCACCGACCCAACTACAGGCACTGCGCGGGTCGGCATTCCGCTCACGCTTACCATCAATGTGGAGAACCTGTCGACGTCCGGATGTTCGGCTCTTGCGGGTGCGTATGTGGACATCTGGCATTGCGACGCGAAAGGAATTTACTCGGACGAATCGACTTATAATCCCGGTGGCGGAACCGGCAACGTAACCACCACGGGTCAAAAGTTTCTCCGCGGTTATCAGATTAGCGATGACAGCGGCAAGGTTACATTCACGACGGTCTATCCCGGTTGGTATTTAGGTCGAACGATTCACATTCATGCGCGCGTTCGGACTTACTCGGGAACCACAGTGCTTTCGAACTTCGTGACCCAGATTTTCTTTGACGACGCGGTGAACAACACCGTTCTGACGCAGTCCACGTATTCACGAACCGGTAGCCGCGACACCACAAATACGAATGACATGGTGTACAACGTGAGCAACAAGGAACGGATGCTCTCCACGGTCACTGGCGATGTCACAAACGGCTACGCCGCCGCCATCACTATCGGTTCCGCTTTCCAAATACCGACGGCCGCAAAACCGGTTCTTACGTCTGGCGGTATCGCAAACGCTTCCAGCGGAGCTGCGGGCGTGGCCCCAAATACCTGGATCAGCCTTTACGGTTCGAATCTCACAACGACGTCGAAGACCGTGGGTTCTTCCGATCTGGTGAACAGCACTCTCCCAACCACGCTGGGCGGCGTGAGCGTACAGATCAACGGGAAGGCCGCTTATCTTCAATACGTCAGCGCATCGCAGGTCAACGTACTGACACCGGCTGATACCAGCGCAGGATCTGTCGCGGTGACGGTGACCAACTCCGCCGGCACCTCAGCTGCCTCCACGGTTACCATGCAACAGGTACTCCCGGGCTTGTCCGTGGCATCGAACTACGTCCGTGCCGTGCGTTCGGATAACACGATTATTAATGGAACGGGTGCCGCTGAAGCGGGCTACACGACAGCGGCGGCAATCGCGCAAGGTGATGTGCTGGCGCTCTACGGCACTGGGTTCGGCGCGACGGACCCGACGCCCACTGCCGGCTTGGTGTTCACCGGCGCTTACAAGTCGGCGAAGACCATCACGGTGACTGTTGGCGGCATCTCGGCGGATGTGCTGTACGCGGGACTCGTCGGCCCAGGGCTTTATCAGATCAACGTGCGGATTCCAACGAGCATTGCCGATGGGGATCAAGGCGTAATCGCCACGGTGGACGGCGTCAGTTCGCAATCCACGGCGAAGGTGAAGGTGGCAGCAAGCGCTAAGCTCAGCGCGTCGCTGATTATGCCGCGACGGCTCGATCCAAAGATCGTGGCTCACTTCAGCTATGTGAGTGCGGCGTAAGCGGCCCCATAACGAACCAGAGTACCGATAGGCAGATCAGCGGTACTAATCCGAATCCGATAAATACCGGGGTGTACGACGCGTGGTCAACCACGTAGCCGGTGATCAGCGTGAAGACCATCCCGCCAAAGCCTGATCCCATGCTCGCGAATCCATAGACGGACCCAACTGCGCTTCCGGGAAATACGTCGGCAGGAAGCGCGAGCATGTTGGCAAGGGCTCCGGTATAGCCAGTCATCGCTACCGCTACCCATGCGATTGACTCTGCCGCCGATTGTGCCAAGACGGCTGGGATTGCGGCGGTCATCAGCAGTACAAATGCCGTGACAGCCGTCTTGCGAGCTACAGTAACGGACCAACCTCGTCGAAGAAGAAAACTGGAGAGAAGCCCGCCCAAAATGTTCCCGGCTCCCGCAACCAGGAACGGAATCCAGGCATACTTGCCGATGGCTGCCATGTCGAAGTGCCGCGCGGTTTTCAGATATTCCGGAAACCAGAAAATGTAGAAATACCACACGGGGTCGAAGAAGATCTTCGACAACGTGAAACTCCAAACCACGCGGTGCCGCAGCAGCTCGGCGATTAAATGCCCGCCAATGAAACCGCCGCCGCCACAG
>CAXSIG010000831.1:0-2361 GCA_964237255.1 uncultured Bryobacteraceae bacterium | reverse complement strand
CATTCCTGCTTATTCCGGCCGTGTTTGGATCGACCAGAAAACCGGGCGCGTGATCCGTATTGAAATGCAAGCGGATGACATTCCAAAAGATTTTCCGCTGGATCGCGTAGAGTCGGCTAACGATTACGGATTGGTTCGCCTCGCCACTGCGGATCAGTATATGCTTCCACTCCACGCTGAAACTCTGAGCTGCGAGCGCGGAACCACGTTCTGCAGCCGAAACACCATCGAATTCCGAAATTACAAGAAATTCAGCGGCGAAGCGGTCATCACATTCCAAGAGTAATAGAAATCACGAAATCTACCAAAAACAGTTGCAATCCTAAAATCAGTATTCTATTATTGGAATCAAGCCGGGGAGGTAACTCCCACCAAAGCGAGACTAACCTCAAATCAAGACCCCTGAAGCAAACCTCCCCGGCGCCCGTAAGGGTTTCTTCTGTTCCACTCTACCCCTGTTAAAATCCTTTAGTTGAATCTCACCATTCTAGGTTCCACCGGCAGTATCGGAACCAGCACCCTCGACGTAGTTCGCTCCAATCTCGGTCGATTTTCGGTTCATGCGCTTGCAGCTGGCCGAAATTTCGACCTTCTCGCCTCCCAAATTGCGGAATTTCAGCCACAACGGGTTGCCGTTTCGGATCCGGACGGTTTGGCTTCGTTTTTGCGGGCGCGATCCATCCCCGTCCCTGACCTCACCTCGGACTTGGCTTCAATCTCGACGGATCCGGAAGTCGACACTCTTCTCTCGGCCATCGTAGGTGTCGCCGGATTGGACGCAACGTTTCAAGCGGCACGCCTAGGAAAACGGATTGCGCTGGCTAATAAGGAGTCGCTGGTTTCCGCGGGTGCGCTCGTCATGGGTGCCGTCCGCGAGTCGGGCGCGGAATTGATTCCCGTAGACAGCGAACACAACGGCGCTCACCAGTGTCTCCGGGCGGGACGTCGGTCTGAGGTGACGAAACTCCTCCTGACCGCTTCGGGCGGCCCCTTCCGCACCACTCCCAAAGAACAGTTTGCCTCGATTACACCCGCGCAAGCCCTGAAGCATCCAACTTGGCAGATGGGTAACCGAATCACAATCGATTCAGCGACGCTCATGAACAAAGGTTTTGAGGTGATTGAAGCTTGCTGGCTATTCGACTTCCCCACTTCCGAAGTTGATGTGGTGGTCCATCCACAGTCCTCGGTGCACGCGATAGTGGAATACAACGACGGCAGTGTGGTGGCCCAAATCTCCGCGACCGATATGCGGATGCCAATCCAGTACGCCCTCACCTGGCCGGAGCGCGCCGCCGCGCCCGTCCCGAAAATCGACTGGACCCAAACGCGTCAATGGGACTTCGCCGCTCCCGATTGGGATCGCTTTCCTTGCCTACGCCTCGCCTATCAGGCGTTTGAGTTCGGCGGCTCGGCCACCTGTACCCTGAATGCCGCTGACGAAATTGCCGTTGCTGCCTTCCTTGAAGGGCGAATCCGATTTCCCGCAATTGCGTCTACCGTAGAAGAAACGCTGGCGCGCGTACCCCCTCGCACACCCTGTTCAATCGGCGATATCCTGGACATAGATAGGGAAAGCCGGGACGTTGCCCGTTCGTTGCTTTCACAAGGGTGAGTTATGGCAGCACTGCACAATATTGGCTGGTTGTTGGTTCTAATTGGGGTGATGATCCTGGTTCACGAATTGGGACATTACTGGGCCGCGCGAATTTTCGATGTTCGCGTCGACGTGTTCAGTTTCGGCTTCGGTCCCCGCCTGTTCGGTTTCAAACGCGGTGAGACGGATTTCCGCCTGAGCGCGATCCTGTTTGGTGGCTACGTCAAGATGGCCGGCGATCAGCAAGGGGAAGACGGAACGGAAGATCCGCGCGGCCTGCTGAAAAAGCCCCGCTGGCAGCGCCTGATCATTGCCGTTGCCGGCCCCGCGATGAATGTCCTCCTTTCGGTCGGCTTGCTTGCGGGTCTCTACATGTTTCGCTACGAGCGTGTGATTCAGGACGGGCCTTCCGTGATTGGACATGTGGAGCAGAACTCCCCCGCCGCGAAGGCCGGTCTACAAAAGGGCGACGTCTTTGAAAGTTACGACGGCAAAGCTAATCCAAGCTGGGAAGACATAACGCTAAAGACTTATGAGAGCCCTTATAAAACGCTGGATGTGACCGTCAAGCGGAGCGGCAAGGTGATCGCAACCCGAGTCACTCCCGTTCTCGACGATAAAGAGGGAGTTGGCGAAGCCGGGTGGGATGAAGACGGACCGATTGAGGCGTATAGTGTCAGCCCCGGAATGCCCGCGCAGAAAGCCGGGATCGAAACGGGCGACCTGCTGCTCTGCCGCCTTAAGAACGACTGCCCCGCCGCCGC
>CAXSIG010000830.1:0-2361 GCA_964237255.1 uncultured Bryobacteraceae bacterium | reverse complement strand
GGGTCAACATATCGGCGATGGGATCACTTGTCATTGTTTACAGTCCTTTCGGCCACGCTTCATGCTCCTTCGACCCAACTACCAGCTGGCCTTGGTCACGCCTGGAATCTCACCATTCAGCGCGAGTTGGCGGAAACAAATCCGGCAGATGCCGAATTTACTTAGAACGCCGCGAGGACGCCCGCACCGCCAGCAGCGATTACGATGACGAGTCGAAAACTTCGGCTTCTTCAGATCTTTTGCGATTTTTGCGGTAGTTGCCATGCGTTCGAGAATCCTATTGGCGGAAGGGCATGCCCATCTGCTTCAGCAGCGCCATACCTTCCTGATCGGTCCGAGCCGAGGTTTCGATGGAAATGTTCATCCCGATAGTTTTGTCGACTTTCGAGTAGTCGATCTCGTGAAATATGAGTTGATCTTTAATACCCAAGGTGTAGTTGCCGCGGCCGTCGAAGCTCTTGGGCGACACACCGCGGAAATCGCGGACGCGCGGGAGCGAGACGTTGACCAAGCGGTCGAAAAATTCGAACATACGGTCGCCCCGGAGTGTGACCATACAACCTATTGCCATCCCTTCACGGAGTTTGAAAGCCGCAATCGACTTCTTGGCTTTCGTGATGACCGGCTTCTGGCCGGCGATGGAACCGAGTTCAGTGACTGCCTTGTCCATCAGCTTGGCATTCTGAGTTGCCTCGCCGAGGCCGATATTGATTGAAATTTTTTGGAGTTTCGGCACGCCCATCACGTTTTTGTAGCTGAACTCTTTTGTGAGGGCCGGAACCACTTGGTCGCTGTAATGTTTGCGTAAACGGGCTGCCATATTCTGCCTCTACTTCTTATCCAGGCTTTCGCCGGTCTTGCGGCTAATCCGCACACGGCGCACTTTACCGCCGCCCAGATCCTCAACTTTCGTACCAATCCGCGTGGTGTTGCCCGCCTTATCGACAATCATCACGTTCGACACGGCAATCGAGCTTTCGCGTTCGGCCATGCCGCCCTTGATCTGCTTCTGAGGGTTTGGACGAGTAGCGCGCTTGATCATGCCGACATGTTCGACCAAAACGCGGCCTCGCTTCTCGTCGATTTCGAGAATACGTCCGACCTTGCCTTTATCGCGGCCGGTAATCACTTTGACCTGATCATCCTTACGGAGACGGATCCGAACCGGGGGCTGTTCGAACTTCTTGCCGTGAGTCTTATGAGCGGGCATGGATTAAATAACCTCCGGTGCCAGTGAAACAATCTTCATGAAGCGTTTGTCGCGCAACTCACGAGCAACCGGTCCGAACACGCGCGTCCCGACAGGTTCATTGGTTTCGTTGATCAAGACGGCGGCGTTTTCATCGAAGCGGATGTAACTCCCATCGCGGCGACGCTGTTCTTTCCTCATACGGACGATCACGCAACGAACTACCTTGCCCTTCTTGATGCTTGAATCCGGCGTCGCTTCCTTCACCGCTGCGGTGACGATATCTCCCAAACCCGCGCGCAGCCCGAGGTCGCCGCCGCGGGGCAGAATACAACTCAGTCTGCGAGCTCCGCTATTATCGGCCACCGCGAGGATGGTTCTCATTCCAATCATAAAAAGTTATCCCTCAAAGTCGCCGGTTCGTTTCCCCGGCGATTAACCTTACGCTACGTCCAGTTCTTTCGGCTGCGCAGCAACTTGCGGCGCGCGCCGGATCACTTCACCTAACTGCCAGTGCTTCAGCTTGGACAAAGGCCGGCATTCCACAATCCGGACAATGTCGCCCATCTTGGCATCGCTGGTTTCATCGTGCGCATAAAACTTCTTGCGCTTCTTCATAATCCGCTTATACAAAGGGTGCGGAACGCGACGCGAAACAGCGACGACGATCGTTTTCGCCATCTTGGTCGAGACGACTTCGCCAACCTTTTCGTTCTTATTCGACCCTTTGGTCAACCCAGGCGCTTGCTCGGTCACTTTCGTATCGGCCATCTACTTCCCCGCCCCTTCGAGTTCCCGCTGACGAAGCGCGGTCAGCATACGGGCTCGATCCTTCTTCATATTGCGAATGTTCTTGAGCCCCGCCGTCTGCCCCATGGACATCTGAAACTTTAAACGGAACACCTGCGCTTCCATATCGGTCAATTGCGTCCGGATCTCGGCGGAGTCCATTTCGCTGATGATTTTTACTTTTTTCGCCATACTACTCAGCCGCCTCGGTCGCTTGCGTTTCTCGCTGAACGAACTTCGTTTTCATCGGAATTTTGTGGGCAGCCAGCCGGAACGCCGCTTGCGCGACCTCGGGGGAAACACCTTCCATTTCGAACAGAATCTTTCCAGGCCGGACTACCGCCACCCATTCTTCCGGAGCGCCTTTTCCCTTGCCCATACGG
>CAXSIG010000829.1:0-2373 GCA_964237255.1 uncultured Bryobacteraceae bacterium | reverse complement strand
CCATGTGCGATTCAGGGTAAAGTAGCTTCCCGGTTCAGCCGATACTTCCAGTGCGCGGCCGTTGAGCTTGATGTGCGGGGCATCGGTCCAGGAGGGAATGCGCAGGCGAATCGAGGTGGCGACAGGGGTGGCGGCAGTGATGGTGAGCGATGTAGTGGATTGGTTTGGGAAGGTTGTGTCCTGGCGGAGGCGGAGCCCTTTGCTTTGCCAATTTAGTTCGGAGGGGATAAAGAGATTGACATAAACGCCGCGGTCGTCCTGCCAATAAATGCTGTCGTTCAGCTTGGCGTATTCTTCTACGCCTGTACCCGTGCAGCACCAGAACGATTTGTCTTCTGTGTTGAAGGTTTTCCAGGCGCCGGGCGTTAGCGAGAGGTAATACTGCGTGTAGCCTTTATCCGGGCGGATGGTGCCGATGCGTTCATTGAGGAGAGTGCGTTCGAAGTAATCGAAGTATTTGGGATCGGGGTTCCAGCTATACAGATGTCGCGTGAGCTTCATCATGTTGTAGGAGCAGCAGCATTCGGCCGTGGCGACGCTTCGCTTGAGTTCGGCAGCGAGGCGGCGCGGTTCGGTCTGCCAGGATTCGCCATTGCTGGTGCCGCCGGTTACATAGGTGCGAGCGGAAGTCACTTCGTAGAAGAAGTAATCGGCAACATCATGGAAGCGCATGTCGCCGGAAATTTCATAGCGCCGGGCGGCGGCGATGACTTGTGGGACGTGTGTGTTGACATGCAGGCCGCGTAGTTCGTCGCGGCGTAATGCGAGGGGATTCACGAAACGTTTCTTGGTGAAGCGGTCGCCGGCTTTTGCGTAGCGGTCATCATTGATCAGGGCGGCCAAATTGTAGAGCGACTCGGCGATGCCGCCGTATTCTACGTTCAGAATCTGCTGCATGTGCTCTTCGGTCTTTGAGGCAGACCAGGAATCGGCCCAGTTGCCCATCTCTTTGGCGACGGCGAGAGCTTGCGCGTTTCCGGCCAGCGTGTGCATATCCAGCATGCCGGCAAAGATTTTGTGGATGGTGTAAAACGGCGCCCAGGGCAGGACCGGCTGGCCCGGTTCCGGAGTCGCGGGGCGCGGTTTACCGCTCAGGGCGTCCAGGCGGTCGAACAATTCCATGGGGAAGGCGCTGAGATAGCCGCCGCCTAGCTTCTCCTGAACCTTGGCGAGTTCGGCCACCATGTAATCGGCCTTTGCTTTCGCTTCTTTGTCTCCGGTGGAAGCGTAGAGATTGGCGCTGGCGGAGAGGAAATGGCCGGTAAAGTGGCCGCGCAGTTCGGTGCCGCGCTTCCCGTCGTCGGGAGCTTCCCAGCCGCCGAGCGGCTCCGCGCCTTTGGTGTCAAAACCGGCATTCGCCCGGAAGTTATAGAGAAGGCGATCGGCGGGAAGGCGGCTCATATAACCGCGATTCCAGACCTCGGCGTCCTTGTAGATGCCGCCGGTAATCTTCACCTGCGTCATAGCAAACGGTTGGACGCGGGTTGGGACATCGTGACGCGTGAACTCGATTGGGGCGGCGAATGGCTCGATATCGGGCTGCGGTTGGCGGCGCTGCTGCTGTTGAAGGCTGGTGTTTGGGTTGGGCGCGCCCGCGGGCTGTTGGGGCGTGGACTGGGCGAAAAGCGGAGCGGCCACTCCTACTCCGCTGGCCAAGACGGCGAATCGACGACGATTCAGGGGAGGATTTTTCATTTTGGCTGAGTTTATCATGCCGTTTTGCCACACAACAAATTACGGAAAAATGATTTTGTCACCCTAAACTTCTCTTCAAATCAGCCGATATGCCTATTGTGACGGCAGGAGAGAAATTAGTTAGAGACACGCTGGAACGCGCGATCGCAGAGTTTCAGAGCAACCCTCTGAGTTCGAAGATCATGAGGCGCTTCGCGAGCGATGCCCCCGCTATGTTCGCGCCGGTCGCTGTGTCCATGCTGTTGACTGCCAGCCAGACTGCCGGATTTCGCTACCTTGCCATGTTGCTGGTTAAGCAGCCAACCCTCTTCCAGGAACTGGCGGATCCCAACCTTTTTACCCGGGAACAGGCCGTCACGTTGTCCAGGCGACTGATGACTGTCGATGGTTCGATTGACATCCGATTTGCCCGTCAGCTGCCGGGAAGGAATGGTTCGGTGGACGACACGATCGATGGCGCAAAAGCGGAGCGGGCATTGGATATTCTCGATGAGATTTCGTTGGGGCAGCGCGTGGTACCGATTTTGAGTCACTTGACACGCCATCATGACCAGAAGATTTCGTCGAAGGCGACGCTGCTGGTTGGAAAGCGGGTGCAGAATCTCGCTTTCGCAAAGCGCATTATTCATGAAGAGACCGACCCGCGTACCAGAGCAAACGCGGTTGAGGCAATCTGGG
>CAXSIG010000828.1:0-2388 GCA_964237255.1 uncultured Bryobacteraceae bacterium | reverse complement strand
TCAGATTTTAGTCGAGCGTGCTGTGCGCGCACTGCAACCTGTTGAATTCCGCGCGGTAGCCGATGCACCGGGATTCGCTCAATCGCTGAGCGGCACCATCCGCAAACTGGATGCCGCGGGTGTCACGCCGGACGACTTGAAACGAATTTGCCGTGACGGGCCATACGCGGCGCCTCTCGGAGCCATCTGGTCTGCGGCGTCGGCGGAATTATCGCAGCGGGGACAGTCGCTCCGCGGCGGTCTGCTTCGGTCAGCCTCCCGCGCGGCGTCGCGGAGCGGCACTGTCCTTCTCGATGGTTTCGCGAAGTTGTCCGCGCTCGAATCGGAGGTCTTGCGAAACGTTGGGGCAGTCGCTTCACCGGACCTTGCGACTGCCACGTCGGCTCCGGTTTCGCGGTTCGCCGCAGATTCCGATACGCGTGAAGCCGAAGAGATCGCCCGACGCATTCTAGCTGCAAACGCTAGTGGCGTCGCGTTTCGTGAGATAGGAATCGCGCTCCGCAATCCCGAACGGCACATCGCCGTACTTCGACCGGTCTTGGAACGATTCGGTATCCCGGCGCGGTTTTATTTTTCCGAACCGTTGGCTGCGCATGCCGTCACGCGATTGTTCGGAGGGACGATTGAAGCGTTTCTGTCCGGTTGGAACCATGAGTCATGCTTGCCTGTTATCCGGCTCATCCCAACCGAAAAACCCGCATGGCGCGATCGATTGGATTTCACCATCCGTGAACGGATTCCGGACTCCGGTTTAGCGAAATTGCGCGAGCTCAACGCGGGCTGGATCGCGGACGAATGGGACATTCTAAGCCGCAACTGGCAACGTCGGCTCACGCCTCGGAAGTGGGCGGAGCAACTGGGCGCCGATCTTCGACGCACCTATCGCTTACGGGACGTCTCCGCAATCCCGGCGGACACGTTCGACTCCGCTCTGGCCGAAGCCGCCGATGTGGAAACGGCCCCGTGTTCGCTTGCCGAGTTCTGGGCGGTTGCGAAGGTCGCGGTGGAACACACCGCGTTGCGATTCCCGGATCGCCGCCGCAACGTGGTTCACGTGATGAGCGTATATGAAGCGCGCCAATGGGAACTCGATACGGTCTTCGTGTGCGGTCTGGCTGAGAAAGCGTTTCCGAAGCGTCATCCGTCCGACGCGTTCTTACCCGATCCCGCTATGGAGAAACTGAAGCGAGCCGGCTTTGGGGTATCCACATCGAGTGACTTCAACAACGAAGAACGCGATCTGTTTCGGATGGTTTGCGCAAGCGCACGTAACGAACTAGTTCTCAGTTACGCAGCCGAGCAAAAAGATGGACCGTCGGAATTTTGGGGTCGTCCGGAAGAGAGCCCACAGTTCCCATCGTTAGTGCGCCCCGCGCGGCATCCGCAAAGTGCCGCCCGCCGCCAGACTTCCCGGATCGATGACGGAGCGCTGCTCCAATGGATGACGGAACGGAACGCGAGCTTTTCCGTTACCGCGCTTGAGAATTATCTCGGCTGCGGATTCAAGTACTTTTCCCTCAACCTGATGGGGTTAAAGGCCGCGCCAGTCCGGCCTGAGAAGCGCCTGGGCTTCTTGGAAGAAGGCAACGTAGTGCATGAAACATTGGAGAAGTGGGCCGTGGCGGGGGGGCCGGTGCGTCCGGTATTGGACCGTGTATTTGACGAATACTGCAATCGAAAGCGCGTGGTGCGGGGTTACCGGTCGGAGGCTTCTTACGCGCGCATGTTGGGCGACCTGGAGCGGTTTACTCGAAGTTCCTGGCCTCAGCATGAGGTAATCGCCACAGAGTTGAAGACGGAGTTTCAACTGACGAACGGCTTGACCATCCGGGGACGCGTGGATCGATTGGAACGGCTGCCCGACGGCAGGCTCGTGATCGTCGATTATAAGTACAGCAACGCCGTCAATACAAAGGGCAAGGTGGATGACGACACCAAACTTCAAGGCCCGCTCTATGTTCACGGCCTGACACAACAAGGTGAGACAGTGGCCGCCATGGTCTACTTCAGCCTTAAAAAGAGCGCGGAGGCTTTCGGTTGGGGTGCTGTCGCCGGGCTTGGCAAGGAACTTGAGCCGCTCACTGCGCAGTGGGTAGAAAACGGAGTGGCCGAAGCGTTACGCGCTGCGGAAGGGATTCGGTCCGGATATATGCCCGTTCTGCAGGAGAAGGGGCCGCCCTGCAAGTATTGCGAAGCTAAGGATGTTTGCAGGGTTGAGGAAGGCGCCGGTCTCGCTTTGACCGCCGGCTTCCGCACCTGATGCAGTTTTCAGAAGAACAGCGCGCCGCCATCGCGGTAGACCGCTTCGGCGAGGATGCGTGCATCGTGGCCGGGCCGGGTTCAGGCAAGACCACCGTGCTGGTGGAGCGCTTCCGGCAGTTGGTGGTA
>CAXSIG010000827.1:0-2402 GCA_964237255.1 uncultured Bryobacteraceae bacterium | reverse complement strand
CCGTAATGGTCGCGCCGGAGACTGCTGCCAGCCCTTCCGCTTGCCCACGTATTCCGGAATCCGGATCATAGCCCTCGGGACATGCCAGCGCGAAGCTCATGCCCAGGCGCGCAGTGCTCAACATCAGTGAATGCGCCACATTGTTGCCATCTCCTACGAACGCTAGCTTCTTACCGCGAAGAGACCCAAGATGCTCGGTCAACGTGAGCATGTCTGCCAGCGCCTGACACGGATGATACCGATCGCTCAGAGCATTAATCACGGGGACTGACGACCATTTCGCCAACGCGTCAATCGTTGCTTGTGTGAAAGTGCGCGCGACGATGATATTGACCCAGCGGTCCAGGTTGCGGGCGATGTCCTGAATTGGTTCACGCGCGCCGATCTTGCCGTCGATGAACACCGAGTTCCCGCCCATCTGCTGCATCGCAAGTTCAAAGGTAAAGCGCGTGCGAAGGGAGGGCTTCTCGAAGAGGAGGGCGGCAGAGCGGTTCTCGGCTGCATGCGCAAAGTCGCGAGGGCGCCGCTTCAGATCCGCCGCTAGGGAAAGCAACGAGCCAAGTTCGTCGTCGGTAATTTGCAGGTCGCGAGAAAAATCCGGTGCGGAAATTTTTAGCTCGGTCACAGCGGTCATGTATTTTTATTCAATCACATGAATAATTAACCAGTCAACCTATTCCTACTTCTTAGGACTAGGCGACGGTGGTGGAGGAGGAGGAGGAAGAGGCCGTGGCATTGGCGGCCAGTTTTTGGATTCCTTCAGTTGGTCGCTCACGCGAGTACAAAGCCGCGCTCAGTCACAACATGCTTCTCCCATTTCAGAAGAGTTTTTTCGTCATACTTCAAACCAGTAGCGGATTTCGACAAATCAACCGCTTTGTCATCCGAACGGTCCAGTCGATCAAGCGCGTCATCGGAATACACGTTTTCCCAGATTTTCTCGTATTCCATGGCCAACCGACTCCATCGAGCATGGAGATCGGCAGAGTCCACCGCATACTTCTGATTCTGCATAACCACGGAATATCCGCTCAGCACCGCCGCACAGAGCGCTAGTGCTGCCCGAACCCACGTGTAGTTATTCGGAACAGTAGCGAGTACCGACACAGCCGCACCTGAAGAAAATACCAAACTGGCCCAAGTCGCGTATCTCTGATTGCGGTAATATCGCTGAGATAAATCGGCAAAATAGTTTGCACGCACTTCAGCTGAAAGCATACCTTCCCAGACGCGCTTAATTTGCGGGTCAGTCATGGGACTATCTTAGCTTCTTACTTCCGATTGGCTGAGCCAACGCTGTCGCTTGTTCCACCGATCTAGACAGGCGTAACGTAGAGTTGGTGAACGTCCACCCAAGTCTCGCGAGTTCTCCTGAAAAATGTCTGGAACATCTCCGGGCAATTTTCGAGAGCAATGAGGACTATCAGGGGCTTCTTGACGCCGAAGGCGTCGTGTTAATCGCCAATCGTGCCTCTCTCGATTTCGACGGCGTGACGCTCGATCAAGTGGTCGGTAGATACTTCTGGGATGCCGTGTGGTTTGCCTCCACGGAAGGGGCGCGCGAGATGGTTCAAGAAGCGGTACACCTGACCGCGGCTGGCTACCCGGTGCGCCGCGAGGTAAGCCTGCGTGGCCCGGGCCCCGAGGTGACCGATGTCGAGTTGACGTTTCAGCCCGTTCGCAATGAGCAAGGAACTGTAATCTATATCGTCCCGAAAGGCCGCAACATCACGGAGTGGAAAGCGGCGGAACTGCGTAACGCCTTCCTCCTTCGATTGGACGATTCGATTCGGTCTATCGAAGATGTGGGACAGATCGCTTACACATCAGCCCGGATGTTGGCTCAACATTTGCGTGCCGATCGAACCTCTTACAGCGAAACAGAACAGGAACTGGACGTTCTAATCGTCCAAGGCGGTTATGCGACCGACGGCGCTAAACTTCCCGAGCGTTATCGTCTTGCTGAACTGGGACCGGACTTCGCCTCAGCGATGAAGAAAGGCGCTAGCTTTGCCATCAGAGATCGGCTAAAAGAGGAGGGCGCCGCCACAGCCTTTGCCCCCATGCGATCCTTGTGCGCTGTCCCGCTTCGAAAAGGCGGGCAGCTTCATGCCGTATTGACCGTCAGCAGGCGTTCTCCCAGCACGTGGTCGACAGCAGATATCGAATTGCTGGAAGCAGTCGCGCCGCGCGTTGGCGAGGCCGTGGAGCGTGCCAAGATCACGCACGAGCTGCAAGCGAGCGAGCGCCGCCTGCGGCTTGCACAAAAGGTGGGAAGAACGGGAACGTTCGAGTGGCTAGTTCCGGAGAATCGAATTTCCTGGACGCCGGAGATGGAAGCTCTCTATGGTCTCGCCCCGGGCACGTTTGAAGGAGCCTTAGACGACTGGAGTAAACGAGTT
>CAXSIG010000826.1:540-2410 GCA_964237255.1 uncultured Bryobacteraceae bacterium | reverse complement strand
CGTTCACGCCAAAGTATTCGGTATGGATCTCATCAAATTTTAGATGCAGCTTCGCCATGCGTGAGCGGACGATGCCGTCGGCGGCTTCGGCTTTCTCCAGCGCTTGCGGAGCTGAGTAAACCAGCGTCCCGATGCTCTTCCATCCGTCGGAAAAGCTGATCGAAAGCTTCAGGGTCGGGGGACGCTCCTGGCCTTTGATGCCGAAAACGCGGACGCGGTCTGGACCATCCTGCGCGAGGTGGATGGTGGTGAAATCCGCGGTGCAGTCGGGGGTTAGATAGCGTTTGGGATCGCCCAGTTCATAGAGGAGTTGTTCCTTCACACCATCGACCGTGACGCGTCCACCAGTGCCGTGGTGTTTTGTGATGACGAACGAGCCATCGGGTTCTGCTTCGATGATGGGGTAGCCGATGTCGGCCATGTCGGGCATGGTTTGCCAGTCTACCTGCGAATTGCCTCCGGTACACTGCGCGCCGCATTCCACAATGTGACCTGCGATGGTGCCGGCCGCGAGAAGATCGTAGTCCGTGCGCTTCCAGCCGAATTCGTGAACCATCGGAGCGAGCGCGAGTGCAGTGTCGGTGGAGCGTCCCGCGATGACGACATCGGCTCCGGTCGCGAGTGCTTCGGCCAGCGGAAACGCCCCGATATAAGCATTCGCGCTTTGGACTTTATCGCGGACCGTGCTCAGCGGTTCGCCTGTATCCATGTCACGCATTTCATGTCCGCGCGCGAGTAAGTCATCGAGTCGGTCATAGATGTCGTCGCCCAGCACCACCGCCACCTTGAGCTCGGGAGCAAGCTTGCGCACAGCTTCCGCGCATGCGCTGGGATTCACTCCTCCGGCGTTTGCGACGACTTTGATGCGGCGCTTTTTCAACTGCGGCGCCAGACGCTTCATCAACGGAGGAAAGTCGCTGGCGTACCCGCGTTCGGGGTTCGCCTGCTTCTGCTTCTGCAGGACGGACATCGTGACCTCGGCGAGATAGTCGAGAATCAGGTAGTCTAGTGGGCCTTCTTCAACTAAACGGACGGGCGCCTCAAGCCAATCGCCCCAGAAGCCTTGGCCGTTGCCGATGCGAATCATAGAAGAGCTTCAAGTGCCGCGGAGACGGACCGCGGTCGCGCGATTTCGAACGCCTGCTTGAGGACGGCGCGGGTGTTCATCGGATCGATCAGCGCATCGACATGACCGCGTGCCGCGGCGTATCGGGCATCGAGCCACCGGTCGTAATCGGCGCGCGTCCGGCGGATGGCCTCTGCGAGATCTTCGGGCACCGCGTGCCCAGCTTCCTTGATGCGTTCGAGTTCTGCTGAGTGCAGTGCGATCACCGCGCTATCGCCTTCCATCACACCAATACGCGCCGTTGGCCAGGCGAAGGTGAAGTGAGGATCGAAACCCTGCCCTGCCATGGCATAATACCCGGCGCCGCTCGCGTGGTTTGTGGTGAGGACGATCTTGGGCACTGTGGCATTTGCCATCGACTCCACCATTTGAGCACCCGCTCGAATGATGCCGGAATGCTCCGCTTCGGGGCCGACCATAAATCCGGAAACATCCTGAACATAGAGGATAGGCGTTCCGGCACGTTCGGCTAGGTCGACGAAGTAGGCTACTTTGCGGGCCGTTTCGGTGTAAACGATACCTCCGATGCGCTTACTGAGAAAGCCTCGGCGGTTCGCGATGACGGCTATGTGGCGGCCATCGAGCTGTGCGTTCGCGCAGAGCATTTCAGGAGCGTGGAGAGGTTGGAATTCCAGGTACCCTTCGCGGTCAAGAACTCGGGTGAGGATGTCTTCGACATCGTAAGGAAGGCGGTGATCCGCAGGCAGAACTTCGTAAAGACCGGTCGCATCTGGAGGAGAGATC
>CAXSIG010000826.1:0-530 GCA_964237255.1 uncultured Bryobacteraceae bacterium | reverse complement strand
GAAGCGTCCGGAAGTGGGAGCGGATCTGGATGAGCGCCTCTTCATCGTTCGCCGCCAGATAATGCGCAACCCCCGAAAGTTCCGTGTGGGTGTGCGCGCCGCCCAAAGTTTGTTGATTAACACTCTGACCGGTTGCACCTTTCACCAAGTTCGCGCCGCCCAGCCCCATGAAGCTGGTGTTCTCGACCATGATGACGAAGTCGGAAAGCGCCGGCAGGTAAGCGCCACCTGCGATGCATGGCCCCATCACTGCGGCAATTTGTGGGATGCGAAGTTTGCGCATCGCCGAGTTGTAGAAGAAGATGCGACCCGCGCCGTATTGGCCGGGAAAGATTCCGTCCTGGTAGGGAAGGTTGACGCCCGCCGAATCGACGAGGTAAACGATCGGCGCGCGATTGCGAATCGCGATTTCCTGGGCGCGCAGAATCTTGGTGATCGTCTCCGGCCACCATGCACCCGCCTTTACAGTAGCGTCGTTGGCGACGATTACCGCGGGTCGGCCCTCAATGCGCGCGATGCCAATGACGACC
>CAXSIG010000825.1:0-2414 GCA_964237255.1 uncultured Bryobacteraceae bacterium | reverse complement strand
CCCACGAATCGGAACTCGTCGCCGCAGGAGCATCCTACCCATGACGAAGCCGCCGCGATGCGTATCCGACGCCCGACGAGTCGCGCCGATTCGAGATCGTTGTTTATGCTCGGTAAAATCTCGCGGCTTCTTCGAGCAGATGAAAGGCCGCAGCGTCCGCGTCATCTCCGCCACCAACATCCGCCAAGGATATCCGAAGAGTGCCGCGGCAAGAAGCGAATCGGTGTTCGGTTCGCACCAGTTCCGTCGCCACAGCGACGTGAAAATTTTGCTGGAGTCCCGCTGACGCCGCAATATGATGCGTCTGGTCGCCAGATTCTACGCAACATATGGTGAGCGCCCGTATATACTTCATAACGTCGTTCGCACTCAGGGCACGACGCGGGATGCTGCCGTCGGGTCGGAGCGTTCATATGGCCGCTACGGCGTCCTTCAACCGGCACGGTGACGCCGCCTCTCAGACCCGTGCTTAAGTTGCCCAGCATCAGACATGTCGTACCATTTGGATGATTCCCAGCTCAGAGTCGTCCAGAAGTACTCTCGGCAGAAGCGCAATTCGGAAGTTCTCAGAAATACGCGCCTTCTTGTATTGGAGCATATATTGCCGACCACGGAGCAATTTATTCGGCACCTTGAAGAGGCAGGCGCAGAAGTTTTTGCACTCGTCGCGAAGCCATACTCAATCGAGCCAGAGGTACGATGTAGGCTCGCAGAGCGTATGCGAATCCTCGAGGAGTCATACCGTGCTCTAGAAGAAACGGACGTTCTCCACAGCTTGCTCAACGAAGCAATCGAGGCCTCGAAGAAGGATGGAAAGCAAATCTTAATACTTGAGGTTGGCGGTTACTTTGCGAAACCGCTTATGAATCTTGACCCTGACTACTCACAGCTGATCGCCGGAGTAGTCGAGGACACCACCTTTGGACACAACCGATATCAGAAAGACATCGAAAATATTCCGGTGCCGGTATTCTCAGTCGCACGGAGCCCACTAAAGGAAATTGAGGCTCGTTTTGTCGGGGCAGATGCAGTAGCGGCCGTAGAGGCGCTCTTGAGATCGCTCGGTATTTCGATCGCTGGTCGCAAGGCGCTTGTAATTGGATACGGCATGATCGGTTCCAATGTAGCTAAGGCTTTGCGCAATTACGGGCTGACGACCAGCGTGTATGACAAAAACGATGCAACAAATCTCCGCGCCTACATCGACGGATTTCCGATCCACAAGAAATCAACGCTCGTGGGAAACGCGGATCTGATCTTCGCCGCAACTGCTGAGCAAGCTTTAACATGGCCGGAGATCGAGGAGTGCAAGAATAATGTGATCTTGGCTAGCGTCGGCTCAAAGAATACAGAATTCGACATCGAAACACTAGAAGAGCAGTGCAATAGCAGGGAGGTGCTGTGTCCAAACTTGGAGCGGTTTCGCAGTCAGAAGTCGAAATCCGTTCTTGTCGCAAAGCAGGGGACCGCAGTAAATTTTCTATTGCCAAGTCTCCCGATTGAAATACTCGACCTTGTCTTTGCCGAAATTTTTCTGGCGAGCATTTTGCTGCTTAAGCAAGACCGACGCCGCCCCGACTATGTCCCTGGAGAGCTTTACGCGCTTCCTGGGACTTATCTGAACGAAGTTGCTAAAGACTGGCTTCGTAACTCTAACATGTAACTAATATGCCACTGAACATCGAAATCAAAGCCCGCGCGGGAGATGTGTCGTTGATTGAACATCGCGTTCGCGATTTGTGTCAGCAGGAAGGAGTGACTTTGCACCAAACCGATACCTTTTTCAAGGTTCCAAAAGGGCGCTTGAAAATGCGCTGCGATCAGCAAGGGCAGTGTGAACTTGTTTACTACGACCGCCGCAATCAGCACGGCCCCGTAGTATCGCACTACTTTCGCAAGGCGAGCAATAATCCGCAGTCGAAAATGTCAGAACTTGCCGGCCGTTACGGAGTGAAAAACACCATTACGAAGAAGCGGATTTTATTCACCTGCGATAATGCACGCATTCACCTCGATGACGTTGATGGACTTGGGCGGTTTATCGAAATCGAGGTGGTTTTAATGAAGCGTGGAGACAAACAGCGTGGGAAACATTTGGCCCGCCGGTTGATGAGGTTGATCGGGATTTCTGAGAGCGAGTTACTTCCCGGCTCATACGATGAGATGCTCGAAGAGAGTGAGGCTCAGCGTAAGTGTGGTGAAGATAGCCGGAGTCAGTCTTAGAATCTCGGCATTGTCGTGGGCTGCACACCGTCGCGAATTGCAGCTATTGCTCGCCAGCGCGCTCGGCGACGGCCTTGAACAACATCGCCGTTTGCGGCACGCTCCAATCATGAAAGTGCTCAGCGACCCATGACGAACCCGCCGGTGATCGGGCGAACGCGCGAGGAGATGGCGCAGCGCCTAGCGCAGGA
>CAXSIG010000824.1:2093-2454 GCA_964237255.1 uncultured Bryobacteraceae bacterium | reverse complement strand
TGTCGAAACGAAGCCAAACTGAGCCGGGAAAAACGGGCGGTTCTGTTGTTTGTGGACTTTACGGACCGTTACGAATTCGGTAATCTCGGCTGCCATGCGGTCGCGGCGGTCGGATTGAATTTTGAAGAGACGGGCTTCGGCGGCTTGGAATTGTTTGAGAAGTCGCTGTTCGTAGACGGAGAGCTTGAGGAGCGTGTCGGCATCGACCTTGAACGTGATTGCGGCGGCTAGCCCGGATTGGATGGGCTGCATGGCTCTTTCCCCTTCCTGGACATCTCCCAGATTGATGGCTTCGGCGTACCGTTCATGGCCGAGCGTGAAGAGGGCGCTTTCGAGAGCACCGACGCGTCGCATGCGCCAG
>CAXSIG010000824.1:0-2083 GCA_964237255.1 uncultured Bryobacteraceae bacterium | reverse complement strand
GGTGATGGCAGCGGCTAGTCCCGATTGGATGGGCTGCATGTTTTCTCCCTCGCCCAGGTTGATGGCTTCGGCATGCCGTTCGTGACCGAGGGTGAAGAGGGAGCTTTCTAGAGCACCCACGCGGCGCATGCGCCAGCGGAATTCGGAGAGCGATTGGGTCGCTTCTTTTTCGAGATCGCCAATGGGCGCGTACATCTTGTGGCACTTGGCTTCGAATGCTTTAAAGGCTTCGAGATCTTCCCATGGCATCACGACTACGTGCGAAGTAAAACCATGCCGAAGTGCGTTTAAGCTGGAGCGGCGCTTGCCTTCTTCGGTTCTGGGGCCAGTGGACTTTTCAGAATTGATGCGGTTTTGTTCGGCTTTATTTGACGCAGCTTCCGCAGCTTGGTCGATAGAAACTACGTTGGTGTTCATCGCGATTACAGCTTGGCATAGTGTTTTGCGATTTAGATTGGAAGTAGCTGAAAACACTACGAAAAGGGTTTGTGATCACCCACCGACTTCGGGGCTCAGGCGGCAACGAGGGGTGAAAACAGGCATGGCTCGGTGGGATGATAGGGGCACCGTGGGGGCATCAAGCCGGCCTCGGTCTGGTGCTTCGAGCCCATTTGTGAATCTGGCCGGACGCTTATTTGGGTACAACGTAGTGCTGCCTTTCGCCACACGGAGGAAGAGTACGAGAAGGAATGTCTGGTTTTTTTTGGGGTCGCGCTCGCGCATCATCTGTTGATCGTTGCGTATTGCATGCTGCGCAGCGGCTCGGCTTGAGTGTCATGTTGACCCCCGCGCCGATGGTTCCTTTGCCAAGCCAGTGGTATTCGCAGAACCAATTGGCCCGCCTAAGCCACCCGTCTTTTATCACCGGCACCCACCACCTGCTGACCGATTATCCCGGCTCACATCTGTGGACGTTGTCATGCACTCAAGCTCATTACTGCTCCCACCTTCTTCAAACGACCCAGAAGAACCCTTAAAATGTAAACCCACCAATCAGCAGGTTGGCGATGTTAGCCCGCAACCCACCGCGCGTAAAAACGGTCGTGTTAAACCCGCGTAATTTATGCACCTCTGCCATTGCCTTTTTTTACTGGTTTCCTTCTATTTTGCCCGTGGCGAGCTCGTGAATGTGGAAATAGTTGATCGTCATAACAGCGAAACCGGATACAACTACACGCTTCCGCAAACAATTTCCACCACCTCGAATACAGGTGTAAATTGCATTTCATACCCAAACTCAGCAAACTGCGCTGCCACGACCAGGACAACCGGAACTGTTACACCGCCTCGGCAAATCTCGTATTCCGTCCAGGGCGCAACATTCTCTTTGCGGACAGAAGATGGAAAAATAGTGGTAGTGAACTGCGATAGTAAGTATCGGCCTCGCGGAGACCACATCAATAGGCGAAGTTGCCGGATGCCGTTAGTTAAATCCGGTAGGCGAGCAGATCTCACTTATCAAATCTGCAGACGACCAGGCGTATTACGGATTGCTCGCAGAGGGTGTCGATGCCTACAAGAGGTAGATTTGAGTTGTGGAATTGCGCCGGGAATTGGTAGAACACGAGCATAAATCTGTTAGGCCACTTTGATTCCGGCGTTGCCAACATCCTAATTATTTCCATGCGAAGTTAGAACGAATGTAGTTAACTCGCACGCGTACGCCGACGTTTGGGGCTTGTTGCATCTTGCACGGTGTTTGCTAACAGTCGCAGGGCGGAGTTCACCGCTTTGCTATCGGGAAATAATGCGGCAAGGTCCGGCTCAATCAGCACAAGGTTTGTCCCTGCAGCTGCCGCGCGATGATATTTGCCGCGAACGCCACCCCGCAAATGCGACAGGTCATACTCCGGCCGCAACTCATCTGCGCCTTTAGTCGGTGATCCCTTCTTCATACTGTCGTCGCTCCGTACGTGTCGCAAGTCGCGCGCCAATGATCCTGATCCGGTTGCCACGTCCGCAATGGGAAACAAACACCACATGTTTTTTGATTGTACAGCCGATCGTGATCTCACGACGTTCGTCCAACGAGTGATCGGGGTCCGAATACGTCCTTAGAAAACTCTACTGCTAGCTCTCTGAT
>CAXSIG010000823.1:0-2454 GCA_964237255.1 uncultured Bryobacteraceae bacterium | reverse complement strand
AAGGAACAACTCCGTGGCCGCCGGCTTCGACATCCCACCGTTCCGAATGTCGGCCACCACGCCGATCACGGTACTAAAGTCCTTCTGTCCGCCGGCCATGAGACGCCTGCCCACCGCGCTTCGTCCCGGCCAGAACGTCCTGGCCATCGCTTGATTTACAATCACAACCGGAGCCGTCCCGAAGTCGTCGCGCCTCTCGAAGAATCGTCCCTCAAGAAGTCGCGCCCCAACAGTCTCGAAAAACTTGTCGCCTACGATCTGGTAATACGCCACAATCTGACCCATGCCTGCGGCGTCCTGCTTGTATCCCTCAATGATTGTCGTGTTGTCGTTCTCGCGCCGCTCGGGAGGCAAGCCCGCCACCAGCGTTGCCGACACTACACCCGGCGTCTTGCTTAGGTTCTCGTTCGCCGTTATCCAGAACTGCCGAAGCCGATTACGATCGTTGAACGTTGGCTTGTCAACGCCAGCCGCGCAGTCAGCAGATGATCCGGCCGCATTCCGGCATCCACGGCCTGCAGCTTCCAGAACGCCCGCACCAGCAGACCCGACCCGATGAGCAGCACCAGAGAAAGAGCAACTTCAGACATCACCAGTGCGCCGCGCACTCGACGGGCTTGTCGTGATCCCGTCATCCTCCCGCCCGATGCTTTCAACGCTTCGTTAACAGGATGTCGCAACGACTGAATCATCGGAGCCATACAAAACACCAGTCCCGTAATAACCGCCATTGCAACCGCAAATACCAGAACCCACATATCGAGACCCGCCTCTCGGATTCGCGGAATGGTTCCCTCGTTTGTCGCAACGATGAAACGCACGCCGGCCCACGCGAGCGCAAGGCCAAGCAACGCTCCCGTCCCGGAAAGCATCAGCCCCTCTATAGCAAATTGTCTGAGTAGTTGGGCCCCGCCCGCCCCGATCGCCTTCCGCACTCCGATCTCGCGTCGCCTCGCGTCCGATCTCGCCAGCAGAAGATTCGCCACATTTACGCATGCCACCAACATGAAAAACGCCACCGCCCCCAGTAGCATCAGCATCGCCGTCTTCACATTGCCGATTACTTCCTCCTGAAATCCGTAAATCGACAGCGGATGCCCCTGAGGATTGATCGCATGATTTCCCGGAGAACTTGCTTCTCCCAGCGTCCGTTCGATCCCTCTGAGGTCCTGCCCCGCTACCGCCTGAGTCACCCCCGGTCTGAGGTGGGCGGCCAGCGATAGAAAGTGACTCCCCGTCTGCTTCATCTGTTGGGCGGATAGCTGCAGCGGCGACCAGGCATCCACCGGTTCGGTCAGACCGGGAGGAAACTCAAAGCTATCTTTCATCACTCCGATGATCTTTGCCTTGCCCCCATCCAGTTGAATGTCACGTCCGATGACGCTCGAATCACCGCCAAAGGCGCTTGTCCAAAGGCGATGACTGAGCACGAGCGTAGCGCCCGCTCCGGGATCGTCGTTGGCGGGCAGAATGGGGCGCCCGGTTTCGGGGACCGCTCCGAGCATCGTCATCATGCCGCCGCTGAGGTAACAAATGTTGACCCGCATCGGCCGGTCGCCTCCCTGCAGGCTCGCTCCGTTCGTCGCCCACGCCTCAATCTGATCCCATGAGCGATTAAACCGCTGCATGTTGCGGAACTCCGGAGGCGAAAACCAAAACTTGCTCAGCTTCTCCGTTGGAAACTCCGTGTAAACTCGCACGTAGTTTTTCGAATCCCGGTAGGGAAGCGGTTTCAGCAATACTGCGTTGACGATGCTAAAAATGGCCGTGCTGGCGCCGATCCCCAGCGCGAGGCAAAACACAGCCGCCGTCGTAAATCCCGCTGACTTTCTCAGCGAGCGAAATGCGTAATGGATATCCTGCGTCAACATAAAATAGTGCTCCCTGGGTGCTGTAACCGCAATGTCGAGAAGAACCTGAAGCCAAACCAAAACAAGGCCGGCCGTTCCGAGTAATGAAACCTCATCGGCGCAGCTGGCACGGAACATGCTTTCCATCTGCCGCGCATATTCATTGCGAAATGGCGCGGGATAAGCAAACAGCAGCGCGTGATACACGCGCGCGGAAAACACGATCATTGGGCTTCCCCGGATATCAAGCCATTTGCGCGTGCCTGGCCCAGTAGACGATACAGGCGTTCTGATTCGTGATTCGCCGCCGCAATTCCCGCGGCCGTTAGGCGGTAATACCGGCGTCTCTCATCGTCATGCAGCGGGTCCGGCCTCTCATCGAGTTCCTCGATCAGCCCTTCTTCGAGTAGCCGCCGCACTGCTCCGTAAAGGGTTCCGGGACTAAGCTTGACCTGCCCGTCCGTTCGCTCCGCGATGTCCCGCATAATTGCGTACCCGTGGCGATCCTGCGCTGCCAAAGCCACAAGAATGTGAAACACCGTGTTACTCATTGTCTATGACGTTCCACGTTATATACGTAAACGGAATAGTTTCGTTTGGAAAA
>CAXSIG010000822.1:0-2458 GCA_964237255.1 uncultured Bryobacteraceae bacterium | reverse complement strand
TTACAAGAAAGCCGCTTACAACGAAGTTATTTGTGCTTCTTCTGTTCGGTCTGGCTGTGCTGATTCAGCGCCTTATCCAGCGCCTTGGCCGCAACCGGAGCCATCAACCGGTAGCCCTTCGCGTTTGGATGAAGCGCATCGTCCGAAAGCGCGGGGTCCAGCATGCCGCCTTGCGATAGTGGCGTGAAGTAATCGGCATACACGTAGTTGTTGCGCAGACAAAACTCCTGTAGCCACTTGTTCACTTGCGCGATCTCCGTCGGCGAACGCTCCAAACGGCGCGCCTCTCCGATAGGCAGCAAACTGCCGAACACCGGAGTGATATCGTTAGCTCGGCACAAATCGGCCATCATCGCGAGATTATTCTGAATCGTCCGCGTTGGCGTTCCCCGAGCGATATCGTTGATCCCACCCATGATGATCATGGCGCGTGGATGCAGGTCGATCACGTCGGCTTTCATGCGCCCCAGCATCTCTCCGGTAACTTGCCCGCTAATTCCCCGATTCACAAAATCGCGCCCCGTGAAGTATTCGTTGAGCCGCCAAAAGTCGGTGATGCTGTCGCCCATGAAGACCACGCGTGTTTGGTTTGCCGCAGGCAGAGAAAGACGGTCGTTCGCTTCCGCGTAGCGGCGCAGGTTGTCCCGATCCGGACTTCGAAGCTGCTTCTGGTTGCGGTCCAGAAGGCTGCGCATCACCACTTCGAAATGCTCCACGTCGTCGCGAAGCTCGACAAATTGCCGGCGCGGCGTTTCGGGAAGCGGATAGGGCTTCGGCATCGTATCCACCAACGCCAAGTACGCGCGGGCCTCTTCCAGGAATTCGTAATTCAGTGGAAGGTTGCTGGTGGAAAGCTTGAGCTTCTCCCGCGTCGCACGCGCGTTCTCATTCAGAACCGCGCTAGTCTTCACCAACCCAGGAATAGCGGCTGCGGTAGACTCCATCAGTTGGCCGATCCGCTCGGTGAGAACTTTCGGATCGTCGGGAAGCGTAGCGGGCGCCGCCGCCTGGGCAAGTAGCAGAAAAGGAACCAGCATCACAATTTCTCATCTTTATCTAAGCGCAGTGTGATGGTGCCGATCGTGAACTGCATCCGAATCTGAATCTGAACCGGAACATGGCGCGCGTCGTCGGTAAGCCAAATATGGAGGTGACCGGGACGTTTATACAGCACATCGTTGAAAGCATAAACTTCATAATCGATGCACTTGCGTAGCCCAAGTGGCGTCTTGATCTCTTCGCGACGATGCGATTCGATTTTGAGCGCCACGGTCTTCTTGCCGTCGCTTACGGGGATGGTGGTGGACTTACCCGGTTCCAGATTCAATGTCCGCAAATAATATAGGCCGCCAAGAATGTCGTGAACGCATGGAGGAATTTCGGTCTCGTGATCGATCACCTTATTGGTGGCGATGTCGCGTTCGCGATACGTCGCATGGTGGTTCGCCGCATCGTACACAACCTTGGTCTCGCGATTCCGACTCCCCTCATGCGCGGTCATAAAGGTTTGCTCCGCGCATAAGCCACTCTTCGATTCGGCGGTGTAGTCGTCATTTACGTGGAACAGTCGAGACACCAGCCCTGCGGATTCCAGGTGAAGTTTAGTCTCTGTCTCTGCTCCCTTCTGCACAATCGCCGCAGGGCCAGAAGATAGCCGAGCGCGACCGGCATTCACCAATCGCCACTCCACCGCATATTCCAGAACCTCTTTCTGCGGTACCTGTGCCTGTACGATGGCGGCAAGCAACGGCATGGCGAGGAACACTTTCCACATGAACAGCAAGTTTCTCACGAGAGTGAGACGGGACAGAGCAGAAAAACGGTACTTTTTGCGTGATCGCCGGGATTTGCCCGGTGCGGAAAAGTTAAATACCCTCTGACTTCTTCCGCTCGTAAGGCGTCTTGATCAACTTCGCAACCTCATCCTGAGCGGCCTGCGTGTTATCCCGCGTCCGTCGCGCTTGCTCGTATTCATTCACCGCGCGCTCCCGCTGACCCGATATATCGAAGATCTTCCCCAATCCAATGTGCGCCCATACTTCCACCCATTTGGGATCCAAGTCGCCATTCATAACTTCACGGAACTCATTGGCGGCCGACTGGTAATTATTCTGAAGAAAGAAGACTTCGGCAATACGGTAATGCGCCAGCGAACTATTCCGCGACGTCTCAAGCGCCTTCTGATATTCCTTGATTGCCTCGTTGAACTCGCTAATCTCGGCAAACTGCTCACCGCGACGAATCGCAACGTTTACCCGCACTTGATTGCTATAGCGCAGCAGCCTCCCGGCTGGATCGATCGTCACCGCCTTGGGCTTACCGAACGTGTCCACCGAAAACTCGGACGACGTTCCCATCACCTCTACTTTTTTCTCTTCCGGGTTCCCTTCTGTCTCAATCTTCAGATCGACCGGCATCCGGAACGTATCCAAATCCTGGGATACTTTGCCCTGCACCC
>CAXSIG010000821.1:0-2459 GCA_964237255.1 uncultured Bryobacteraceae bacterium | reverse complement strand
ATTCTGAACATGCAGCCATACTAGCGGGTCTTGTTCGATTCCAGCCACTGTTCCAACCAGTCGCGGCGGATCAGCTTGCGCCGCCCCATTGTGAGGTGCGTAAGCTTTGGCAGCCCGTGAACCTTTCCGTGGATGGCGTTTTGCACGTGAGTCTTTGAACAGCGGAGGATTTCAGCAACCTCTCTCACGGTCAGGATGTTGGATGTGTTCTCCATGGCCTCTCTGTTCTGTAGGGCGCTAGGGAAGCGGTGTGGGACACCGCTAAAGCGGACTATGGTTCGGCATTCTAGGGGCGCTTAGCGATCAGGCACAAGACGAACGGTTCCTACGCGTGGCTCCCTACGCACTGCTCCGCTCTGGAAAGCTGCGGAAAAGACTGTTCATTCCCAAAGTTTTCCTCGGCAAGTAAGGGGCGGCTTTCTGGCCTTGATTCGGCATTCTGAGGGCGATAGCACGGCATTCTAGGGGCGTATCTACCTATAGTTCCTGTATAAAATCCAGTAGTGGAACGACCTTGCTTGTGGAATTGCAGTTGCCGAGGCAAACCGCGCCGCCTTGCGGCAGGAGAAAGGCAGTTGTTTGGCAGACGCTGGTGCGTTTAGCAGTCCTGATCCGGCAGACTCTTCGTGACTTCGATTACTGAGAAGAGGCTGGTGGAAAAAATTGGTAGGCGCTGACCTGTTCCAGTCGTTGTGTTGCGCGAAGCGTAGCAAGCTCCTGACGAGCGATCAGGGCTGAAAAATTACTACAACCCCATTCCGTAGTGGATGAGGCCTCCTTAAACAGGATCCGTTCAGACTATTATCAGCCGCCGGCAAACACTGAGGTAGCGGCTCTACCCGACGAGGGAGGCTCGTGATTCGAATGTGTAGCGTCCAGGGGAGAATAAAAGGCGAATGCGTGAAGCTAAAAATAGCCTTGATGAACCTGGCAGGCGAGCGTATGCACCGAGATCTGGGCCGTCGCAACGTTTGATTCTGTCAAACGGAGGAGAGTCCGCGGGACACGTCGTTTCGAGTGCGTTTCGACATTGGTAGTTCTGATACAATACCTTGAACTCGGGATTGGAAACAAAAGCTTTACCGGATCAATATCCCAATCGATGCCAGCCGATCATAATGCCGTCGATAGCACCCTTGGGTACAATTTCCAAACACTCCACGGGCTTGTGGTTCTGCTCCAGGCAAGCGATGACGAATCCGTCACGCTAGAACTTTCCGATGACATAACTCTTCACCATTCTCCCGCGAGATTTACCAATCACAACGAAACCCGATTCCAGGTGTCGCACAGCACCCGGTCCAATCTGCCTGAAGTCACAATTAAAAGCCCGAAGCTTTGGAAAACTTTCCGAATTTGGGCAGCTGAATATGATCCAAGCGAGCGTTATTTTCTTTTGACGTGCGCACCGGTTTCTTTGGAACTTATTTGCCTCACAGCTCCTGCAGATCGGAGCAGCTTACAGGCGGCGCTCGAAACAGAAGCCGCGTTCGTCATCAATGACAATGAACAGGGTACCCACGAACATCGTGACCGCGTTCAAGGCTGCAGAGCATTTCTCACTCTAAATCCGAGTTTGCGTGCGGATTTGTTGGCACGGGTGACACTGTGCGTCGACGGACCGAATATTTTGGACGTTGATCGTGTACTAGACGGCCAGCTTCGCAACATCGCTCGCCCTGAGAAACGGTCGATTATCATCCGAAGACTCCGAGAATACTGGATGAATCGAGCATGCCTGTCTCTCACGGGCGAAGCGCCTCGTCACATCAAAAAAAGCGAGCTTCAAGAGTGCCTTGAAAATCTTGCAAACGAGGTCCTCGGAACTGGATTGCCGGATGACTACGGTGTCCAACAGCCGCCATCGAATATTTTAACGCCCGATATTATGCGCAGACAGATCGAAATCGTGAATGGCGGGATTAAGCGAATCAATCGCGCAAAGACAGCCCACTGGAAGAGCCGCAATCAGAGACAGAAGTGGTTAGAGGATGACGTCTCAATGGCATCCAGGCTCAATCAGCTCGATCAAAAGCTGATCGATGCGTGGAAAGACCGTCATGGACCCATGTGCGACGACTGCGCTGCCACCAAGAACGCAGAAAAACAACAACATGGGTGCAAACTCCTCGATTGGAGCCACAACGATGCGCCGCAATGGCCAATAACCATTGGACGAGGTCCAGTGCCGCCCTTTGTTACGCAGGGGTCCTACCAGGATTTGGCCAATCAGCTTTCAGTCGGATGGCATCCAGATTTTGAAACGCTTCTTGAGCCACCCGGAGAACTCTAAATGAGGGCGATAGGTACCGATACTTTCGCGATGACCAACCCTGCTCTCACGAGCATCTTGCTTTGGCAGTTCGTTAAGACGTTTCAAGAAACAACAGGGCGAGGCCCGACCCTGTCTCTTTGTTATGTCGTCCTGCCAATCGTCATGTCCCGCACCACGGTAGACA
>CAXSIG010000820.1:0-2463 GCA_964237255.1 uncultured Bryobacteraceae bacterium | reverse complement strand
CGTGAAATACGCGTCGCTTGAAATCGTTTTGCGACAGGGCAAATCCAAGCTGGAAGCGATCAGTAACCTGCGCACAATGGCCGGTGATCGCCAAGGCGATGATGGGGTCAAGCCGGCAGCCTGATGATCAACAACGGAACGCTCATGCGCTTCGTCGAACAGTCGAACCTGATCGAAGGCATCGAGCGTAAGCCCACGATTGCCGAGTTCGACGCGCATAAGCGGTTCCTGGCGCTGGACCGGATCACGATTGCCAATCTGGAAGCTTTCGTGGATGTGGTCGCGCCGGGAAAGCCACTGCGTGATAAGCCGGGCATGAACGTCCGCGTGGGATCGCATTTCCCGCCGCCAGGAGGATCGGACATTCCCGTCCAACTTCAGAAGCTGCTGCATGATGTGAACGACGGCGGCCTTGACCCGTGGCGGGCGCACTGCATCTTCGAGACGATCCATCCTTTTTTGGACGGTAACGGTCGGTCTGGTCGCGTGCTGTGGCTATGGCAGCATCGCTGTCGGGCGTTGCCGCCGCTCCTCTTCCTTCAACATTTCTACTACGAAACTCTGTCGAACTTCCGGGAGTGATCGGCCAAATTTCCATGCCGGATCATCAGCCTGCGCGCCGGTTATAATCATCTCTCCGTTACACGGAGGAGAGAAAGCACAAATCATGCCGGAGCCGGTCACAACAACGATAGGTCTCTACAGCGCCATCATCAGTCTGGCCGGCGGCTTGGTGGGCGCCTCAGAAAAGATCATCTCGCTTCGGCAGCGGATACTGCCGCCCCCCACGGAAGATGGAATCTTGGTCAGGGTGGCCGAGGCCCAGTTCGAGGGAAGGGAGAGGAAGGACGCCGTAGAAGCTGTGCGGCAGGTATATAAAACGCTGGCTTCAGCGCACGCTCACGTCGAGCGTGAGCGAAAAAGGCAGGCGGTCAGTTCCGGGTTGCGGCTAGTGACGCGACTGGTGCCTATTGCCGCCGTTTCATTCGGCGCCCCTCTGTTATTGCAATACCTCGGATACTTTTCAGGAGTCGTCATCGCGTTGGGGTTGGTCGCGATTGTCGGTCTTTCCTTTGTGGTTGGTCAGGACGCGATCAAGATAGAGGGTCTTTTGTTCTCTGGTCGAGTGATGACCCGCATCCCACAAATCCAGAAGATGCTAAGCGACCTTTCCGTGAACAGTCTGGCCAAAACTGCTCGCAATCTCGCGACGGCACTTGAAGAAAAAGTTGATTCTGCCGAACTTCGAGACAGCTTGCGCGAGATGGGGAAGGATGAATCGACCGCTCTAACAAGGACCTTTCTGGAACTGTACGACGGTTTGGCTAACGCGGTGAATTCAATCGAGGTTTATACGCTCGGATTAGAATTCTCGACTGCCGCAAGCAGTCTTACCTCGTACCTCGGAACGAGCATGAATCTTGTGATCGCCGAGGCTATCAAGGTGATGGTGATGAACGGTTCGTTGGTGGCGAAGCCTTATGTAGGTGCTGACGAATGGTTGAAGCATCAAAGCGAGCAACTCAGGCGGAGCTTCGAAAGGCTGGGTGTGGCGCACCGTCTGGCGCAGAAGGACTACGAGGCGTTGTGGACGCAGGACTTCGCTGAGCTATTCGCAAACTCCGACGGAAAGACTCTTCTGATAAAGCAACTTGATCTGCGTCGCCACGGGCCGAAGCTCGGAAGCTCATGAGCAGGGGGCGGACGCGATCAGCGGAAGTGATGATGCGGCAGGTAGGCCAGCGCGATCAGGACGTGACAGAACTTGCTCACCGCGATCCACCAGTTCACGCGCCGGTACGTGAGGTATCCGATCAAGCTGCAAACGGCGGCGGCGAGAAACAGATACGGGATGTAGCGGCGGATCATGGGTAGTTGTCCTTGGTGAGCGCGGCAGAGGCAGCGTGGTAACGCTTAGTGAGTGCGGAGGCTTTTGCCGCCGACATCGGACAGGCGGGACATGCGCCATGCGGGCATCGCAGCATCGGCGATTCGACGGAACTGCTGAACAAGCGACAGATGAATGGCCGGCGTTCGTACACCTTGCAGCCGCCACCCTCCGCTACAAACGGGCAACTTCCCGTCTGCGGGTCCATCAGAACGGTCATATGGTCCAACGCGATGCGCTCGGCGGTAATCGGAATCTCGCTCTGGACACGCGCCAGTTCGGCGCTCGACCAAGGCACGGGGCCACAGCAATCAGAGCATCCCGGCTTGCATGGCGAGGAAGTCGGTATTTCTCGGTAGATCATGCGCAGCTCGCGTGGAAGCTTTGCAGCGGTCATTGAGATGAGCCTTTCGCGTCTGAAAAGATTTCTGCTAAGCGAACATCACGGCCAGACACCTCGATCAGCCGGTTGTTCCTAAGAACAGCTATACCCGAATTCCAATGACCGCCGGATGGTTTCTTGCCGATCCGCTCGGCGAGCTTGTCGACCGAAACCCACAGTCCGAAATCGGCAA
>CAXSIG010000819.1:0-2478 GCA_964237255.1 uncultured Bryobacteraceae bacterium | reverse complement strand
TCGGCGCACTCCGTGACCCCACCATTTCTCAACTCCGCAACCCGGAGTGGCTGGCGGTAAACACCATCCTCGAAGAGTCCGCTGTCCGCGACATTATCCCTCGCCTGAAACAAGCAGGCGCGGAAGGCATCGTCGAGTATCCGCTGAACAAAATCGTGAAATGAGCATCCGCATTCTTCCCGTCACGGAGATCTCCACAGTTCTCAGCCGCCGTGCCGCGCGCATGACCGCAGCTGAAGGCGCAGTCTCCGCGATCCTCGAAGCAGTCCGCAAACGCGGCGACCGTGCCGTCCTGGACTACGCCCGTATATTCGACAAGAGCGAACGCAAATCCGTCGCCGTGTCCGACTCCGAATTGCAAGCCGCCGCCGCCCGCCTCACTCCCGAGTTTCGTTCCGCTATCGAACTTGCCGGATCCAACATCCGAGCCTTCGCCGAACGCCAGATGCCGCGTGAGCACTTCGAAGAGTTTCGCCCCGGCATTCAACTCGGCCAACTCATCCGCCCTCTCGACACCGTAGCCGCATACATCCCCGGCGGCCGCTACCCACTTCCGTCGACGCTCATGATGACCGTGATCCCCGCCAAGGTTGCGGGCGTCCCTGAAATTTGCGTAACGTCTCCCCGAGCCGTCGACGAAGTCTTCGGCACGGCACATCTTCTGGGAGCGAATCGCGTTTTCCAGATGGGCGGCGCACACGCTATTGCAGCTTTCGCGTTCGGGACCAAAACTGTGCCCAAAGCTGACCGTATTGTTGGGCCGGGCAACATCTATGTCGCAGCCGCGAAGAAAATGCTGGCGGGTGAAGTTGCCATCGACTTCGTAGCCGGACCTACGGAAATTCTGATCATCGCCCCCGAAGGCGAACCGAAGTTCCTGGCTGCCGACATGCTTGCCCAAGCAGAACATGATGTAGATGCCAGCGCTATACTGCTGACCACTTCGAAGCGTCTTGCGAATGCCGTAGCCAAAGAGATTGACCGGCAACTTGCAACTCTCCCCACGGGCGCAGTGGCAACAAAATCCATTGCAAAGAACAGCGCCATCATCATCGTCCGCTCAATCGACGAAGCCGCCGAAATTTCTAACCGTTTCGCTCCGGAACACTTGAGCGTTCATGACGCTTCGCTCCTCCCGAAGCTCCGACATGCCGGCAGTATCTTTGTGGGACCGCATAGCCCTGAAGCTGCGGGGGACTACGCCGCGGGCCCGAACCATGTGCTACCTACCGGAGGCGCTGCCCGCGTTCGAGGCGGTCTCTCCGTGCACGATTTCTGCAAGGTCATCACGGTCCAACAGCTCTCACCCGAAGGACTGAAGAGCATCGCGCCCGCAGTCACCACCATTGCGCGAGCCGAAGGTCTTGAAGCCCACGCGCGTTCCGTCGAAGTGAGGTTGAGCTGATGCTCCAACCACGCCAAGCCGTGCTGAATATGGCCCCGTACGTCCCTCCGACAGGCAACCGTTTCGAAAAGCTCCGTCTGGATTTCAACGAAAATACAGTTGGATGCTCTCCCGCAGTAACCAGTGCGCTTAAAGATGCATTGACTCCAGAACGTCTTGCCGTCTATCCCGCATATGACGGCGTGAACGAATCGTTAGCAACTTACTTCGGAGCATCCCCCGATCAGTTTGTCCTCACCAATGGCACCGACGAGGCGATCCAAGTTTTCATCAACACCTACGTGGACGATGACGATGAAATCCTGCTCCTCCGTCCGTCTTACGCCATGTACCGCTTCTATGCGGAAGTTGCCGGAGCAAAGCTGGTCGAGATCGATTACCCCTACCCCACATTTCAGTTTCCTCTCGAATCGTTCCTAAGCGCTATCAAACCCCAAACGCGAGCGCTCATCATATCGAACCCGAACAACCCCACCGGCACCGGTATCTCGCTCGAAACCATCGAGCAAATCCTGCAACGCTCTCCACAAGCCGCCGTCCTGATCGACGAAGCGTACTTCGAATTCCAAAACATCACAGCACTACCTTGGCTGGATCGCCACCCAAATCTCTTCGTCAGTCGAACGTTTTCGAAAGCATTCGGCATGGCCGGCATGCGCCTCGGTTGCCTGTTCTCGCAAGCCAGGAACATCGCGCATCTTCACAAGGCGCAATCGCCCTATAGTGTGAACGCACTCGCAGCCATCGCAGCAAAGGCCGCGGTTGCGGATACGTCTTACACCCAGCACTACGTTCGCGAAGCGCTCGAATCTCGCGCGATGCTCACCCGCGGACTCGATCGACTCGGCATTCCCTACGTCCCTAGTCAAGCCAACTTTATCCTCACCCTCGTAGGCGACCGGGCCGTCCCTATCCGCGATGCCCTCCGTGGCCGCGCCATTCTTACGCGCGACCGCAGTTATGAAATTCCTGGCGGCCTCCGAATCACTCTCGGCACAGTCGCCCAAACCGAACGGCTCCTCGCCGAACTCAAGGACATATGGCAACAAAAGGCCTCCTGATCTTCGATATGG
>CAXSIG010000818.1:0-2482 GCA_964237255.1 uncultured Bryobacteraceae bacterium | reverse complement strand
TGCACGTCCCGATCTGCGAATCGGAGTAGTTGCTGACCCGCAGTGGGCTCCGGTGTACCAAGGCAACACGGATGTTGACTGCGTGCTAATGCCGGAAGTTAGCGCCATCCGGAAATTCCGCCCCGCCCTTGCGATCAATCTGCATGGAGGCACCACCAGCTCGCGTTTAACCGCGTTCTCCGGTGCGCGGTTTCGCGCTGGTTGGGCGCACTTCCGTTTCCAACTTCTATATAACATCCCGATTCCAAGGGCTCAGGAGATTTTGGGGGTGGAAAGGCCCGTTCACACCGCGGAACATGCGGCTTCCGCGATATTTTTCCTTGGTGTGACCGCCGGTCAGGTACCTCGCGCCAAACTCGCCTTAAACAGTTCGTCAAAACGAAGCCAACCCGGTCCGCCGTATGTCGTGATTCACCCTGTCGCTTCCGAACCGGCAAAAACCTGGAAGCCTGAGGGCTTTCAAAAACTGGCGGCGTTTTGTCAAAACGAAGCCAACTTGGAGCCGGTGTTCCTCGGCAGCCCGAATGACGACCTGTCCGCGTTTCGAGGATACACCATCCGGCAGGGGCAAAGCCTGGCAGAAACCATCACATTGATTGCAGGGGCGACCTGTTTTGTTGGGAACGATTCCGGGCCAGCCCATCTGGCGGCTGCCTGCGGTTTGCCCTGTACGGTGCTATTCGGGCCATCCGACCCGGCGATTTGGGGACCATGGCGGACCGTCGCGACGGTTTTGCGCGGAAACCCAATATCGGAAATCCGGGTTGAAGATGCAATGCGCAGCATTCCCGTAGGTGTCGCCGCTTGAGGGATTGGCTGCGGCTGCTGGGGTACGCCAAACGGTATACGCCGCTGCTTGTGGTTTCTGTAGTTCTGATGGCATTAGTTGGGCTGTCTCAAGGCGCTATCGCAATTTTGATCCGGCCGGTGATCGATCTGGTTCTTCAGCCGAACGTTCCGGACCGTCCGATCTTGCTGCTGACAGTGTCGCTGATCGACTACAAAATTTACCTTCAGCAGTTGGTGCCAACCGGAATCCACAACGTTCTGACGATGGTCGCTTTCGCGATTGTTACGGTGTTCGCGGTAAAAGGGCTCTCCGACTACGTGGCAAACTACTTGATCAGCCGCGCGGGATTATCCGCCGTGACCGATCTCCGCAACGCCGTATTCCAGAAGGTACTCGGACATGGCGCGGCCTTCTTCGAAAACAATTCGACAGGGCGCGTGATGTCGAGCGTGATGAGCGATATCGAAAAGATTCAGGTAGCGACATCGAGCATGCTGGTGGATTTGCTTAGGCAATTGTTCGTGAGCTTCGGGCTGCTGCTGGTCGTCATGCAGACGAACTGGCGGCTGGCTTTGGTGGCTCTTACGGTGCTGCCTGTGGTTCTGGTCCCGACTGCCCGCATTGGGCGACGGATTCGGCGTACCAGCCGCAATACCCAGGAACACTTCGGAGAGATGGCGCAAATCCTTCAGGAAACCATTTCAGGGCACGCGGTGGTTCATGCGTTCGGCGCGGAACGGTATGAGATGAAGCGTTTTCGCGCGGCGGCGGAGCGGCTGCAACGAACCAACTTGCGATACGTGCTACAGCAGGCGCTTGCCTCTCCGCTGATTGAGATTTGCGGAGCCGTGACCATCGTGTTTTTGATTGTGTACGCGCGCAATGAGATCAAAACCGGCGATCTTACAGCGGGCGGTTTCATGAGCTTTGTAATCGCCCTACTGATGCTGTATGAACCGGTGAAACGCCTGACGGGTTTGCACAACATTTTTCAACAGGCGATTGGAGCATCGCAGAAAGTATTTGAGTATCTGGACCACGAAGACGAGATCCAAACCCGTACCGGCGCTGTGGCGCTCAAGAGTTTTCGCGACGCAATCCGGTTTGAGAATGTCAGTTTCCGCTACCCGAATACGCCTGACTCTTACCAGCTTCGCGGCGTCAGTCTTGACGTCCGGGCCGGTGAGGTGGTGGCGTTGGTAGGGCCGAGCGGAGCCGGGAAAACCACGCTTGCAAATCTGGTACCCCGCTTCCACGATGTGGTGCTTGGGCGGGTTACTCTCGACGGTCACGACGTGCGGGACCTGGACCTGGCTTCGTTGCGCGACAAGATCGGTCTGGTGGCCCAGGACACGTTTCTGTTCAATGACACCGTCGAGCGGAATATTGCGTATGGACGAACCGATATCGAACCGCGCCGGATACGCGAGGCGGCTCGCAACGCGCTGGCCGATGAATTCATCGAGCGGCTTCCGGAGGGTTATTCCACACTTATCGGCGAACGTGGCGTACGGCTGAGCGGCGGTCAGCGCCAGCGACTGGCTATCGCGCGCGCGATGCTGAAAAACGCGCCGATCTTGATTCTGGATGAAGCGACCAGCCACCTGGATACCGAAAGCGAGATGCTGGTGCAGCATGCTTTGGCGAACCTGATGGTGGACCGCACGGTGATCGTGATTGCACACAGGATTT
>CAXSIG010000817.1:0-2484 GCA_964237255.1 uncultured Bryobacteraceae bacterium | reverse complement strand
CGTGCGAGCCCCCGGCAAGCCGCTCTTCCCAATTGAAGAACACGCCTACCCTGGCAGCACCACTCCCGCTGAGGCGACATCCGCCACCCAACCACGCCCTTCAAAGCCGGAGCCATTCGCACGACAACAACTCACTGAGGACCTGCTGACGAACCGAACACCGGCTGCCCACGAATGGGCATTGAAGGAGTTTCAGTCACTTCATTCCGCAGGACAGTTTGTGCCGTTCCGCGTCGATCGCGAAACGGTCATTTTTCCGGGCTTTGACGGCGGAGCGGAATGGGGCGGCTCCGCGTTCGATCCTGAAACCGGGCTGCTGTATGTCAACGCGAATGACTTGGCGTGGACATCCGGTCTGGCTCCCAACAATGGCGGCAATACCGGCCATCAACTCTACCTGCGGAACTGCGCCAACTGCCATGGCGACACGATGATGGGAGCGCCGCCGCAAATGCCCGCTCTTACCAACATTCGCGCGAAGCGGAACCGCGAGGAGATCAGCGACATTGTGCGCAAAGGCGCAGGCCGTATGCCGAGCTTTCCGGCGCTATCGGCGACGGATCTGCGAGCGGTTGTCGATTACGTACTCACCGGGGTAAATAAGGAACTCGAAGCCAAAACCCAGGACAGTTCGCTACCGAAATTCCGCTTCACCGGATATCACAAATTTCTGGATCCGGACGGATATCCGGCAGTGGCTCCACCCTGGGGAACGTTGAATGCCATCAACTTGAACACGGGCGGGTATGCATGGAAGATTCCGTTTGGCGAGTACCCGGAACTAGCCGCGTCGGGCGTGAAACCCACAGGGACCGAAAACTATGGAGGCCCAGTTGTGACGGCCGGAGGTTTGGTCTTCATCGGAGCCACCAATTTCGATAGAAAGTTTCACGCTTACGATAAATCGACGGGCAAGCTTCTGTGGGAGACAGCTCTTCCCATGTCGGGCAATGCCACGCCGGTGACTTATCAGGTGGATGGACGGCAGTTCGTGGTCATCTACGCCACAGGCGGCAAGGCGCGGTCTACCGAGCCGAGTGGCGGAATTTACGTAGGCTTTGCCTTGGACAAAGATCCGTTGCCATAAGTTTCTTTTGAAATATTCTCATTTTTCTGGCGCGTTTACGCTTGTTTCTCGCTATATAGATTGAAGCGCATTCAATCGAGCTCAGGCTGTTGCGCAGCTGGAAAAGGAGAATTTGAAATTGTGGCTTGTACATTGACAGACAGCACTACCGGAAACGAAGACTTCATCGGCAAAATCGGCTCGATATTTACCCTCGACATGACCGCTCCGGCCAATGCGGCCCTGGTAATCGTGTCCGCTTCTTACAGTGGACAGAGAAGAACGGCGGCCCCGTTTACGTTCACCGTTGGCGCGGGTACTCATTACCTTTTCCTTCACTTCGAAGCACTGAAGCCTGGTGCGCGAATGCAAGTGGTGGAAAAATGCGATCCCACTTCCAACGTGTTAGAAACCCTCTTTTTCGATCCTTCCAATCCGGGGACAGGCTATGAAATTACCGGCAATTAAACGGCTTCTGGCCGCCTTGCTGGCCTGTGGGATCTTTGCTTTCGCCCAACCGGGCCGGCCTAAGAAATCCGCGGTTGAAACGTATTTGGGTGGTGAAGAATCTCCGCTCGCGGCACAGTTTCAGGTATGGAACCTGGCGCCACCGGATAAGCGGCCGGTGAACGACCCCAGCAGTGGGCCGGATTGGCGCTCTCTTCTCCCTACGCGACGCCCTTTTGCCTTTGTCGCGTACATCATGGCTACCCGCTACAACCCCATCCCATTGTTCAAGGAGCAGGTTGCCGATGGCCAGATGAATAAGATGCTCGGTTCTACCGGGGGAAGCAACGCCGTAACCAGTTTGGTATCGGGCGCTGTCGCCGCAGACGTTGTTTCGTTCGCTACGGAGTACGGCGCCATCACGCAGGCCACAATGGGCAACACCGTTACCGCGCGTGGAAACCTTGCCGGCGTCGCGGGGCTTTTCTTGGCCGATCCTTACCTGGGGTGCCAGTCCCTCGCTGTAGGCGGATGCAGTCCCACATCCCGGCTTGCGTCGATTTCGTTTCGAACCCCCTCTGGGACCGGTACCACGCAAGCACCCGCGACAAACGCGGCGACCGGTGCTCCATCCGTCGTAAACATATTGGCCAGCGGCAATAAGCTGAGCGGCTGGAGCGTCCGGTACGACTTCTTTCACAAGACGCTGTATGACACGAAGAACTTTAAGTCATGGTCGGGGAAGATGCGGGACGTAGCCAAGTCCGGCACGGAGACCGACCTGGACAGTTCCATTCCCGATGTCCTCGATAAGATTACCGGCGACGGCTGGATCAAGTCCTTTACCGACGCAATGCATAATGCGGCGCCCGGTCATCTGGAGGATGTTTTAAGGGCGCAGCTCGATGGGTTAATCGATAAGCTTACGGCCGCAGACCCGGATTTCCTCTTGAAAGTACAGCGCGCTCAAA
>CAXSIG010000816.1:0-2496 GCA_964237255.1 uncultured Bryobacteraceae bacterium | reverse complement strand
AGCTCCTCCGAAGAAAAAAGCTTTCAAGAAGAAGGAGCGGAAGAACGTCCACACGGGCATCGTGCACGTGCAGGCGACGTTCAACAACACCATCATTACCATCGCCGATCCGGAAGGAAACACTATTTCCTGGTCGAGCGCCGGTTCGCTGGGCTTTCGTGGTTCCCGGAAGGGAACTCCGTTCGCCGCACAGCAAGCTGCGATCACGGCGGGAGGCAAAGCAAAGGAGAGTGGGCTTCGTTTTGTCGATGTTCGGCTATCTGGTCCCGGTTCCGGGCGCGAAAGCGCGATCCGCGCCTTGGCGACACTCGGGATTGAAGTTCGCTCCATCCGGGATAATACCCCGATGCCGCACAACGGCTGCCGCGCGCCGAAGAAACGACGCGTTTGAAGTTTGCAATTTAAGCAGGAAGAAGACAGGCCAAGCCTGTCGTAAACTGCACCTCAAGTAGTAAGACCGTAAGGAGGTCCTGATTTGGCACGATATCGAGGCCCCGTGTGCCGGCTTTGCCGGCGCGAGGGAATGAAATTATTTCTGAAAGGCGAACGCTGCTACACGGAAAAATGCGCGATCGAAAAGCGCAACTACGTTCCCGGGCAGCATGGCCAGTCCAAGAAAATGAAGAAGTTGGTGGGCTACGGCCTCCAGCTCCGCGAAAAGCAAAAAACCAAGCGCGTTTATGGCTTAATCGAAACCCAGTTCCGCAACTCGTTCGAGAAAGCGGCGCATGCCAAGGGCATCACCGGTGAGAATTTGCTTGCCACCATGGAACGTCGTCTCGATAGCGTGATTTATCGAATGGGGTTTGCTACTTCTCGTGCCCAAGCTCGGCAGATTGTCCGTCATGGCCATATCGAAATCGCCGGCAAGAAAGTCGATATTCCTTCCTATATCGTGAAAGCCAACCAGGAAGTCGGCGTCCGCGAGACCAGCAAGAACCATCCCACCATTCTGTCGTCACGCGATGCCACAGCGCATGCGCCGGCGCCATCCTGGATGGAAGTGGATCGCGACGCATTAAAAGGCCGGATCCTCGGCAACCCCAAACGCGACGAGTTGACGCAAATCCCCATCAACGAACAGCTCATCGTGGAACTGTATTCGAAGTAAGGAGTCCAAATAACTATGTTCAAAGGCTTCCAAAAACCCAAGCGTCTGGTGTCCAACACCGAAACGCTCACCGAACGGTACGGTAGCTTCACAGCCCAGCCGTTTCAACGCGGTTTCGGTACCACCATTGGCAACAGCCTCCGCCGCGTCCTTCTGAGCTCCATTGAAGGTGCTGCCATCACCGCCGTTCGTATCGAAGGCGCTGATCATGAGTTTTCCCCCATTCCCGGTGTCGTTGAGGATGCGACCGACATCATTCTGAATCTCAAGCAGATTCCGTTTAAGGTGATGGGCGAAGGCGTTAAAACCGTGCGCCTGTCGATCGATCAGGCGGGCGATGTTCTATCCGGTCAAATCCAGACCGATCACGATGTGGAAGTGCTGGATCGTAACCTCCATGTCGCCACCGTTTCCGAAGGCGGCAAGCTGAATATCGAAATGCGTCTCCGCACCGGCCGCGGTTATGTCTCAGCCGATAAAAACTTCGACGAAGATCTGGCAGTCGGCTTCATTCCGATCGATTCCGTTCACTCGCCTGTTCGCAAATGCAATTTCGCTGTAGAAGCGGCTCGTCTCGGCCAGATGACTGATTACGACAAACTTACTCTCGAAGTCTGGACCAACGGCGCGGTTAGCCCGCAGGATTCTATTGGCTTTGCCGCGAAGCTCCTGAAAGACCACATGTCCATCTTCATCAACTTCGAAGAGGTCGCGGAAACATCCGAAGACACCTCCGACCGCAGTATGGATAAGATGGGCGATCAACTGAATCGCTCTGTGGAAGAGTTGGAGCTTTCGGTCCGGTCTTACAACTGCCTCAAGAACGCCAACATTCAGACGATTGGCGAACTGGTGCAGAAGAGCGAGTCCGAAATGCTTCGAACGAAGAATTTCGGCCGCAAGTCGCTGAACGAAATCAAAGAAATTTTAGGCACCATGGGCTTGGCTTTGGGCATGCGTCCCGACGCTTCGGGTCGCTTAGTTGCGCCGCCGCCACCGCCCCCTGGTTCGCAGCCGGAATCGGACTTGGATGAGGAGGGTCAGCAGTTCGAATGAGACATCGCGTAGGTACGGTAAAACTCAAGCGCGATGTCGGCGCGCGGAATTCGCTCTTTAAGAATCTGGTTACCAGCGTCATCGAACACGAACGCGTGGTGACCACGGTTCCGAAAGCCAAGGCGATCAAGCCGATGGTGGATCAGATGATCACGCTGGCTAAGCGCGATACGCTGCACTCTCGTCGTCAGGCTGCGGCGTTCCTCGAAACGCCGAAATCGGTGAAGAAGCTGTTCGATACACTCGGAGCGCGCTTCGGCCAACGGAACGGTGGTTACACCCGCATCGTCCGTCTCGGTTTTCGAAAAGGCGACGGCGCGGAACAGGCC
>CAXSIG010000815.1:1891-2503 GCA_964237255.1 uncultured Bryobacteraceae bacterium | reverse complement strand
CCGCTGCCATCGGCTATGCCCTGTACGAGTCGGCGGCCCAGGGCGAGCGGTTCGACGAAGGCATGGCGAAGATTCAGGCCCGTCTTGAAGCCATGGGGCAAGGCGGCAGTTTCGATCCCAGGCTATACGCCGCTCTGATCGCTGAGTTGCGCGTTTTGCCTGGCGTAACCACGGAAGCCGCAAGCGAGATTGTAGGTGGCTTCACCACTGCCGGAAACATCGGCGGTGCGATGGTTTCTAGGCTGACAGCGCTGGTGGGAGACTTCGCCCTCGCAACCGACCAGGAAGTGCCGAAGGCCGCAGAGGAACTTGCGAAGGCATTCGACGATCCAGCGAAGGCCGGTCAGAAGCTGGTTGACACGCTAGCCTTGTTCACGCCCGCCCAGCAAGCCGCATTCGATAAGGCAAAATCGTTCAACAATGTCGCTGAGGAACAAACCGTCCTCATTCAAGCGCTGAGCGACAGGATTACAGGCCTTCGGGAAAAGAGCCTTACCCCGATGCAGCAAGCCGATGAGCTTGTGTCCAAATCAATCATTGACCTATCGGGGCATGTCGGTGAGTCCGAGACGGTGTTCCAACGAATGGGACAAACCATCAGGGACGACACCA
>CAXSIG010000815.1:0-1881 GCA_964237255.1 uncultured Bryobacteraceae bacterium | reverse complement strand
CACCATTTTCCTCAAAGACTTTGCTGCGGTTGCGACCACCACGGCTGGTCATCTTGGCGAGATATTCGATCCCAAGCTGTACACCGAGGGACGGCTTCCCAAAAAGGGCGACAAGCCCCGTGATTCAGACGCGAGTGCAACTGGTGGCGGGTCAGGTGCCGCGCCGACGCCAAAAGCTGACACCGCCCAGGCTGACCGCGAGAAAAAGCAACGCGAACTGAATGAGGCCATAAAGGACGGCACCGAACTGTTTGACAAAGGCAACTCACCCCTCCGCGAACAGGAACAGCACGTCCAGCGCATTGGTCGCTTGCAAAACGATTTGAACGCCGCCGTGTTTGTTGGAAACGGCGCGGCGGCGCAGAAAATCCAGGCGCAAATCGATCAGGAGAACAAGCAGTACGAGGAGAGGCTGAAGCGTGGCGAGGCCGCTGGCGAGCGTGCCGCAGCGAAAGCTCAACGCGAAGCTGAAAAGCAAGAGCGCGAAATAGAGCAAGAGCTTGCAAGAGAGGAGCGCGACGCTGAAAGGGTAGGTCAGGCAAAGGCCGATGCCGACCTGAAGTCCGGTGAGGCGCGGATAAAGACTGAGCGCGACTTAGTAGCCCAGAAAGTGACATTGCATCAAATAGACGGTGATGCTGAGTTCGCCCAGATGGCGGCACTGGCTGCTAGGGAGTTAGCCTTGGAGCGGCAAAAGTTCGACGCCCTGGCTAGGCTCTATAAGGATGATGCCGCCAAGCAGGCGCAGATCGCGGGCGAGCGTATACAGGCGGAACAGAAATACGACCAGCAGATAGTCCAGCTTCGGACACGCCTGGCCCAACAAAACCAGCGCATACCCAGCTTCAGCAATCAATCAGTCGCGGCCTCAATCAGACCGTCAGTGGTGTCCTGACCGGCACTCAGACGATGGGGCAAGCTTTTCAGCGCATGGGGCAGAACATTGTTTTGTCGGTGGTCGAAGGTGCGCTGGACAAGATCGTTACGAAATGGCTGGCGAACAACTCGACCATTCAGGCCGCGCAAACCGCGCTTGATAGCTTCCTTGGAATAAGCAACGCGGCTAACGCTGTCGATGCGATTACGACATCGCAGGCTGCGGCCCACGCTGAAATTATCGCCTACGCCGGCGAAGGTGCGGCAGCGGCCATCGCGTCCACCTCGGCAATACCGATTGTCGGACCCGGTCTCGCGCCGGAGGCCGGGGCAGCGATTTATGCCGACATCATGTCGTACAACATCGCGTCCGCTGCGGGCGGCATGATTGTGGACGGCGACCAAATCGCGCGCGTTCATGATAACGAGATGGTTCTTCCTGCCCGTTACACTTCCGGTCTGACAAACATGATCGATCAGGCCAATGGCGGGGGCGGCGCATCGGGCCATACGTTCAATAACACTTTTAATCTTTCCGGCGTTCAGGGTAAGGATATCCCCGGAATGATCGATGCACACATTCAGAAACAGGCCCGTAATGGTGCCTACGGCGGCATGAGAACGACGCGGTGAGCGACAGCGTTTTTCCCACGCTCCCCGGCATCGCATGGAACGTGATCCGCACACCGACATGGCAGACGCGCACGCAGACCGCTATTTCGGGACGCGAAACGAGACAGGCTGATTGGACTTACCCGCGATATTCGTGGTCCCTTGACTACGACTTTCTCAGAAGTGGACCTTCGTTCGGTGAACTGCAAACGCTGATCGGCTTCATCAACCAGATGCAGGGATCGTTCGGCACGTTCCTCTACACCGATGATGACGATAATGCCGCGACCAATCAGCAGATCGGCATAGGCGATGGTGTGACAGTCACCTTCCCACTGGTCCGCACATTCGGCAACTTCATCGAACCGGTCAGCAGGGTTCGCGCCGTTTCGG
>CAXSIG010000814.1:0-2509 GCA_964237255.1 uncultured Bryobacteraceae bacterium | reverse complement strand
GATTGGCCGTAATTCGCTAATTCCTGTAATGTATTCATCTAGTCACCATTTCCGTTAGATCGGTTCTCTTCCCAATGGTTTCATCTCACCAGTTTCGGCATCCCATGTGCAACAAGAGCGCCCAAGATTGTGAGCACGGCTGTGACCAAGATCGACATTCATGAGCAGCTTGCCCGGATTACCGCGCATTGGCAGCCGAAAATCGTCGGTGAACTAAACGGACAACATGTCAAATTGGTGAAGTTTCAGGGCGAGTTCCCGTGGCACCATCACGCTGACGAGGATGAGTTGTTCTTCGTCGTACGCGGCCGCTTCACGATGGATTTCCTCGATCGTCGCGTGGAGTTGTCGGCCGGCGAGTTTCTGATTGTTCCGCGCGGCGTTGAACATCGCCCGATTGCCGAAACGGAGGTCGAAGTCATGCTCTTCGAACCCGCGGGGACTCGAAACACCGGCAACACATTGAACGATTTCACCCATGATCCCGATAGGATTTGAAGATTTTGACGGAACCTCCGCATCTCTTTCTTAATAACGTGACATGGAAAGTTTTGATTTTGGCGCTAGGCTCGGTAGTCTGCCTTATAGCGCAAGCGCCGGTTCAACAATCAGGGCAGGGATCTTCATCGGCGCGGCAATTACCGCTCTCCGGACGGACTGGTCAGACAGGTAACGTCAACACCACGCAATCCACGGTCAATGCCGGCGGCACCAACAGCGTGAACCTGATTAATAGCAATGTGACGGTAGACGGCCCCTATCAGGGAAGTGTTGCGACCGGGATGAACACTGGTACCGTCATTCCGATCACCTTGGAGTATGCCCTGAAGCTCGGGCTTCAGTCTAATCTGGGGACCATTGCCCAGGCGCAAGTTGTTCGCCAGGCGCAAGGGCAGCGATACCAGGCGCTCAATGATCTCTTGCCGAACGTCAGCGGCGTACTTCGCGAAGACGTGCAGCAAACGAATTTGAAGGCGTTGGGCGTCAATATCAGCGTCCCTGGGTTCAGTTTTCCTTCTGTGGTGGGACCCTATAACTACTTCGATCTTCGAGCGACGCTGAATCAGACAGTAGTCGATCTGGTGAAGCTTCGCAACCACCGTGCGTCCAAAGAAAACGTGAAAGGCGCGGAGCTTTCGGCCCGCGACGCGCGAGACCTGGTTGTGCTGGCGATTGGCGGATCGTACTTGCGCGTTGGCACGGCGTTGGCTCGCTTAAACGCCGCGCGGGCGCAGGTGGAAACGGCGCAAGCGGTTTACCAGCAGGCCGCGGATCGCAATCGAGCCGGCTTGAACGCCCGGATCGACGCGAATCGCGCACGGGTGGAATTACAGACAGAACAACAACGGCTTCGGTCACTTCAAACCGATTACGATAAGGACCGCCTAACTCTCGCCCGTGTCATTGGGCTACCGCTTGGCCAGCCTTTTGTTCTTGCGGACGATCTGCCGTATCAGCCGCTGCAAGGTATCTCGCTCACGGATGCGCTGGATCGCGCAAACCGGCAACGCGCGGATTTGCAAGCCGCCAACTCGCAAGTCCGCGCAGCAGAATCGGTTTTGAAAGCGGCCCATGCGGAACGGTATCCGACTCTAGGATTCACCACCGACTACGGCGCTATCGGAATCAATCCCGCGCAGGCGCACGGCACATTTACGTTCAACGGAAGTTTGAATTTTCCTATCTATCAGGGCACGCGCGTGAAAGGCGATATCCTGCAGGCGGACGCGGCACTGCAGCAGCGGAAAGCTGAACTGGAGGATGTGCGCGGACGCGTTGATTACGACGTTCGAAACTCCTTCCTTGACCTGGAAAGCGCTGCGGATCAAGTGGACTTGGCGAGAAGTAACGTCGACTTAGCCTCGGAAACTTTGGTGCAGGCGCGCGACCGGTTTGCGGCTGGTGTTGCCGATACGGTCGAGGTCACGCAAGCCCAGGAAACCGTCGCACAGGCGAATAATGACTATATTTCAGCGGTGTACTCGCATAACTTGGCGAAGGTTACCCTGGCCCGATCTTTAGGGGAAGCGGAACAGAATATCAGGCAGTTTTTGAAGGGGACCAAGTAAGTGGGCGAAACTACCGAACAGCAGCTTCGCGATGAAATCCAGCGGCTCCGCGATGAGCAGCAGCGCCTGCGCGACGAACAGCAAAAGGTTCGCGAAGACGTGAACAAGAAGGGTGCGGGCGAGGGCGAAAAGGAAGACGACAAAGGCGGGGAGAAGAAGGAAGGCGAGGGCGACAAAAAGGAGGGCGAAGGAGAGAAGAAAGAAGGGGAAGGCGATAAGAAGGACGAGAAAGACAAACCGAAAAAGAAGATTAGTCCCCTGATGATCGCCGCCTTAGCGGTGCTGCTAGTCGTGCTGGCCATCGGCGGCTTCTTTCTTTACGGCTACCTGGATTCCTACGAATCTACCGATGACGCGCAAGTGGATGGACACCAATTCCATATCCAGCCGCATCGCGGGTACCGTAACCAACGTTTACGTGGAGGACAATTACCCGGTCA
>CAXSIG010000813.1:1435-2520 GCA_964237255.1 uncultured Bryobacteraceae bacterium | reverse complement strand
CGAGTGAATCAAACGGCTACTTTTCAGGCACTGTTCGCGCTGCGATAACGGGAACTCTCTATCGATTCGAGTTGGATGGAGAGTATGGCCGATTCCCGGATCCCGCTTCGCGCTTCCAGCCGGACGGTCCGAATGGGTCGTCTCAAGTGGTGGATGCTGATTCGTTTTCCTGGAGCGATGACAAATGGAAGGGCGTCGGGATCGCCGGTCAAGTGCTTTATGAGATGCACGTCGGCACGTTCACGCGCGATGGCGATTGGAAATCCGCTACGGAACAATTGGAAGAGTTGGCAACCACCGGAATTACTGTTATCGAATTGATGCCGCTTGCCGATTTTCCCGGGCGCTTCGGCTGGGGCTACGACGGGGTGAATCTGTTCGCTCCAACCTGGTTATATGGTCAGCCGGACGACCTTCGACGTTTTATCGATAAAGCACACGCGGTAGGAATCGGAGTGATCCTGGATGTGGTTTACAACCACTTCGGCCCGGATGGCAATTTCCTGGCGATGTTCTCCGCCGATTATTTCACGAACAAGTACAAAAACGATTGGGGCGAGCCGATCAACTTCGACGGCCCGAACAACGCGCCGGTACGGGAATTTTTCCTGTCCAACGTGAAGTATTGGATGGAAGAATTTCATATGGATGGGCTGCGTCTGGATGCGACTCAGCAGATTTTCGACGACAGCCCGGTGAGCATCCTGCAAGAGATTACACAATGGGTTCGCGATTGCGCGCACGGCCGCGAGAGCATCGTGATCGCGGAGAATGAGCCGCAGGATGCAAATCTGATTCGTTCGGTGAAAGACGGCGGCTATGGCATGGACGCACTTTGGAATGACGACTTCCACCATTCTTCCGTGGTCGCGTTGACCGGACGCAATGAGGCCTACTATACGGACTACCTTGGGAAACCGCAGGAGTTTATCTCCGCTGCCAAGTACGGATACCTCTACCAAGGCCAATGGTATAAATGGCAGTCCGATCGCCGTGGTACGTCGTCGCTGAATGAGTCCCCGGCGGCCTACGTTACTTTTATCCAGAACCACGATCAGGTGGCGAATAAGCTACGAGGCGAGCGC
>CAXSIG010000813.1:0-1425 GCA_964237255.1 uncultured Bryobacteraceae bacterium | reverse complement strand
CCTGGGCGCAGTAGGTGTGTACAAGGCGATGACGGCGTTGCTGTTGCTTTCTCCTGGAACGCCGATGCTTTTCCAAGGGCAGGAGTTTGCGGCGTCCACACCGTTCCTTTACTTCTGCGACCATCGTGCCGAGCTTTCGAAAAAGGTGCGGGAGGGCCGCGGCAAATTTCTGGGACAGTTCCGCAGCTTGGCGCTCCCGGAAGTTCAGAGCGTGATTCCGGATCCAGGAAATCCGTCGACATTCGAATCGTGCAAGCTGGACTTTTCGGAACGTCAGAAAAACGCCGCTTACTATTGCATGCACAAGGATCTGCTGAAGCTGCGGAGGGAAGACACGGTATTTCGGATGCAGAAGAAGCGCGGGGTCGACGGCGCTGTAATGGGGGATGAAGCGTTTATCCTCCGCTACTTCGGCGAGGAACATGGCGACCGTATTCTGATGATCAACTTCGGGCGCGATCTTCATTTGGATCCCGCACCCGAGCCACTGTTAGCACCGCCCGCCACGGGAAGGTGGCGCATTCTGTGGTCTAGCGAAGATCCGAAATACCACGGTTACGGGACCTTTCCTCCCGATACGGAAGACAACTGGCGATTTCCGGGTTACGCTGCTGTTGTGTTGACTTCACAGCCCATTTCCGAAGAGAAGCGCCTGGCGTGAGCGATCTAAAACGAGTACTTCCCGGAAGAGCGCTGCTCGATTCCCAGACCGACCCGCATCTTTCCCAGGAATGGCTGGTGACAAACGGCCTTGGCGGCTATGCCAGCGGTACCGTTGTGGGACCGCTTACGCGCCGCTACCACGGGTTACTGATCTCGGCGCTTCCCAATCCGTTGGGGCGCATGATGATGTTGAACGCGCTTTCCGAGCGGCTGCGACTTCCGAACGGGAAGGTCCTGTTTAATGGACCGCGAGAACTGACGGGATCGCAGGAACACAATACGATGTCGGCGCAGGAGTTCCGCCTGGAAGCGGGGCTGCCGGTTTGGACGTATCACGTCGAAGGGTTCACCATCGAAAAGCGTGTTCTGCTGCCACACAGGCAAAACACCGTTCATGTCTCATACAAACTGCTGGAAGGAAAAGACAAGCTTCGGCTTGGGCTGCGTCCCGCCGTACACTTCCGCTCGCACGACGGCTTCGTGAGTATCCCTCTGGCTGAACGATTCCACCTGACCGTTCTTAATGAGGGCTATGAAGTTTGCGCAACAGGGCTGACGGCGCCGCCTCTTCGCATGCACTGCGGTCCGCATTCGGCTTTTACGTTCGACCGTAAGACGATTCCGCATATCATCTTTCGAACCGAGAAGCGCCGCGGCTACGATTACGAAGGGTCCATGTGGAGCCCCGGCTACTTCCGATTCGATCTTCACGAAGGCCAGTGCGCCACGTTTGTTGCTTCCACCGAGAGTTGGGAAACCATC
>CAXSIG010000812.1:0-2532 GCA_964237255.1 uncultured Bryobacteraceae bacterium | reverse complement strand
AGGTGAGAAATAGTTTCAGCGTGTTGCGGCCGCGCAGCGACCGCCGCGTCGAATGCAATCGTCGCTCCAGCGCAACGCAGGACTGCCGTTTCCAATGAAGGTCGCGGTTCATGAGAAGAAGATTGTTCGTGTTTCTTGAACGGCCCGTTTGAAATACGACGGATACTCGGAGAACGACCGCTCACCATCTCTCGGCAAGCAAGGCATTCAGCTTTGTCTTCGAAACAGGAGATGCGTCATGATCAACACGTCAAAAATTCTTCGTTACGGTGTCGCCGTCGCCGCCACGCTTACGATGACGTTCCCGGTGTTCGCGCAGAACTTCAGCAACAGCTTGGGCCCGACGACCTCGACGCCGAGCTATTACGACGCGCAAGCGAGCGCGGACCGTGCGCCCGCACGCGTTAAAAGCAAGGCGATCGCCCGGGTCAAAATGCATCATGCCGCAGTCGATCGCGATGCGGCGAGTGCTTTTGCCTCGGCTCCCGGTGCCACTGACAACTGGGACAGTCCGGTGCTGTCTGGCGGTGGGAGCGCCGGTTACAACGTGATGGTTCGCGCAACCGAATGAGAACGAACAGGGGGCGGGTCAAAGGCCCGCCCTCGCTCTCTCGCGGTATGAATCGGCAAAGGATCCCAATCCATCTGACGAAAATTCTTCACAAGAAGATCAATGAAAGCCCGCACCTTTGCCGGCAGGTGCTCCCGGTGCGGGTAGAGCGCGTCGACTGAAAACTGTCTGGGAAGAAACTCGTCAAGCACTGAGACAAGCGCCCCCGACTTTAAATCTGCGACCACGAACGGCACCGGAGCAAAGATCAGGCCTTGTCCGCGCACTGCCGCACCGCGGAGCGCGTCGGGACTGTTCGTTTGCAAACCTCCCGAGACTTCCACGGTAAAATCGCTTTGCGAGCCGGTAAACAGCCATGACTTGCCGTTTTTGCCCATGCCAGGGCCGGTATAGGTGAGGCAGTTGTGCCTCTCGAGATCGGCAGGCTTTTCGGGCGTGCCGCGTTTCTCCAGATATTCCGGCGAGGCGCAGACCGCCATCCGGAAAACGCCCAGACGCCGCACGATCAGGTTGGGATCGGGAATGGCGAGGTACCGGATCGACAGGTCGGAGCCCTCCTCAACAAGATCGGGCATCCGGCTCGTCGCCGTGAGCAGAATGTTGACGTCCGGGTAGAGCGCCGCGTATTCGGCGATAGAGGAATCGATCAACGGAGGGATGGCAGGGTGCGCGTTGAGTCGAAGCACCCCCCTTGGCTTTGATTGCAGGACTTGCGCAGCGTATTCCGCCTGCTGAATCTCCGAAAGGATTTGGATGCACCGCTCGTAATAAGCCCGCCCGGCCTCGGTGAGGTTGACGCTGCGGGTTGTTCGATTGAGAAGGCGAACGCTGAGCCGCTCTTCAAGCGCCTTGACGTGAGTGGTCACCACACTCTTCGCAAGATTCAAATCTCGGGCCGCGGAGGAAAATCCGCCGTTCTCGACCACTTTGACAAACGACAGCATCGACACCACGCGATCGATTTTTTCCTCAAAGAGCTGATGGCAAACAAGCGATGTCGACGACGACCCCGGGCACGAGACGCGCGCGTTGTCTAGATCAGGCCCTCGTGCGTCATCGCTTTTTTTACTGCCGGGCGGTTCATCATTCGATCGCGAAAGGCGGTGAGCTTGTGTGGCATCTCGATCTCGTTCTTCTGAGCCCACAACAACATAACGAACAAGTAGCAATCGGCCGCGCTTAAGTCTGCGCCAAACAGGAAGTCGCCCTGCATGGTATCGACGAAATATTCCATCCGCTCGCGGATCGCTTCGCCGGCGTGCGCCCGGTCATCGACCGTTGCATCCGCAAAAAAAACCTCAAACCCTTTGTGGATCTCCGACGAAATATAAGCCAGCGCCTCGACCAGGCGACTTGGGCCCATCGAGCCGGATGGCATCAATTTGCTGTCCTGATGCGCGATCCAATCCAGGATCGCCACGTTCTCGCTCAGTGTCTCTCCCGTATCGAGGGTCAGTGCGGGGACATAGCCCTTTGGGTTGATGGCGGTGTAGTCGTCGCCACTCTCGGTGCGCTTCGACCGGAGGTCGACCTTTTCATGTTCGAACGACAGGCCCGCCTCGTGGAGTGCGATGTGGTCGGACAAGCTGCAGGCGCCCGGCGCGTAATAGAGTTTCATCAGTCTTTCCATTCTGCGAGGCGAGAACGCTCGTCGGCGATTTCCATGGCTTGCCTGCAAGTTATGCGAAATGGCCGGCTTCCTCAAAGGAGAGCCGCGGGTTGCGTGGGAACAACGATTTCGGGTTGCCGTGACCGATACTGCAGATGAAGTTCGACCGGATGCGCGTGCCGGCGAAGAACGTCTGATCGACGCCGGCGTTGTCGAAGCCCGACATCGGGCCGCAATCCAACCCCAGTGCGCGCGCTGCCACGATGAGGTAGGCGCCCTGTAAGGTGCCGTTTCGCATCGCCGTGGCCTCGGCCACCGCTGGCGGTGCAAAGGCTTTCTGCATCGCCTCGGC
>CAXSIG010000811.1:0-2532 GCA_964237255.1 uncultured Bryobacteraceae bacterium | reverse complement strand
CAGTTGAACGTGTAATCGTGGCCGATAAGAGATGGATAACCCAGCAGGAAGCTTGCCGCCGCATCGCCGCCAACGCCCGCGGGTTGTCGCGAATCGGTAAGGGCTGTGGTGAAGTTGAAACGACCATTGCCCATGTTGGTCTGGTAAATAGTCAACTGCCGACGCCGGAAATCCGCTCCCCATTTCAACGTGTGAGCGCCCCTGGTGAGCGTCATATTGTCGATGTACTCAAATGTGTTTTCGCGGCGGAAAAGCGGGAGGGAGCGGGTCTGACCGATACCGAGATAACCGGAGGGCGAGAAAATCGGTAGGTTCTGCTCGGACGGCGTAACGTTCGAGTTGGGAACACCCAACTGGTTGCCGAGCCCGGCGCCTGGCGCGTACTGATTCGCCGTGTAGTCCAGCCGGTATCGGTTCAGGCCGGCGCGAAATTCGTTGACTAGCGTGGGCGTGACTACGCGCACGTAGCTGACCACCGCATGCTGGGCGGGCTGGAACGAGGTTCCCGCAAATGCCGCTTCATCGCTTAGGTTCACTGGGCCTGAAATACCGGGAATCGTTGTAGCGGGATAGGTGCTCGGCACGATGGTCGACGTGTTTTGAATCGAGTAGCGGGCGAAGAACTGGTCCTTTGAAGAGATTTGATGGTCCACCCGGATATCGCCTTGATTCCAATTTTGCTGCTGGGTGAGATTGGCCGCGTAATTGTTGAACCGGCCTGAGGAAGTTGGGACCGGGTATGCGTTGAGCAATTTGCGCGAGATCGGGTCTTGGCGCGAAAGCGGGATCTGGTTACCTGCAAACTGAGTACGCACAAAACCGGAACCGTTCGGATTCGCAATCGTGGTGAGCGGATCATAGATAGCGGCAGTCTCGCTGAAGTCGCCTGCGCGCATTTTGAGTGTGGGCACGTTACCGAGGAGGAACTGCTGCGCGGTGCGGCGATACCCTTCGTAATCGACGAAGAAGAACGTCTTGTTGTGGCCGTTGTACAGCTTCGGAATCTGGACTGGGCCGCCGAACGAGCCACCGAATTGATTTAGTCGAAACGAAGGAAACGCGGTGCCTTTGGGACTAAAGAACGTTCGAGCATCCATAGCTGAGTTGCGCAGAAACTCGAATAGGCTGCCATGAGGCTGATTCGCGCCAGACTTGGTGATGACATCCACCACCGCGCCGGAGTTGCGGCCGATATCGGCGCTGTACAAGTTGGTTTGAATCTTAAATTCGCGCACAGCTTCCACAGCGGGTCTAAGAACGATGGACAGCGTCAAGCGCTCGTTATCGTCGATCCCGTCATACAAAAAATTGTTCGATCCCTCGCGGTTGCCGTTCGCGAAAATTTCGGTACCGGGTCGGCGATCATCCGGGCGGGTGCCGCTCATGATGGTGCCTGTAGCGGAGAATCCAACGCCATTCACACCGGGGCTAAGTGTCGCAAGCTGGATGAAATTTCGGCCGTTGAGCGGCAGTTGATTGACCAGCTTTTCGTTCACAACGGTGCCAAGCGAGGAGGATTCCGCTTCCAGCAACGGAGGCTGTCCCGTCACCTCCACCGTCTCAGAAGTCTGGCCAAGCTGGAGCGTTAGGTCCAAGCGCGCCTGTTGATTGATTTGAAGACTGACACCGGATTGCACCAGCTTGCGAAAGCCAGTGGCTTCCACGCTGATGCTGTAATCGCCGGGCGCGAGTTGAGTCAGAACATAGGCTCCGTCCTTGCCCGTGGTGGATGAGCGAACCAAGTTGGTGGCTAACGCAGTAGCATTCACCGTGGCGTTCGGTACTACCGCCCCTGAGGAATCCAAAACGGCGCCACTTATTTCGGCTGAAGCTACTTGCGCCATCGCAGGCGCGGCAAACAACAGTGTGCTAACGGCAAGAACAATTCGGTTCCACATAGAAGCCTCCCAGCTACTGAGCGGGTATTCCTCGACTATATTACGGAGTTATTACAGGCAGGCGCATCCGGTTGGCCTATTTCGAACATAGGTTTGGAGCTAGTGCATGATATCGATAGGTGACCCATGACAAAGACGACGAAGAAATCCGGCCACGGCGCCCCCGCTAATCACGCGGAACCGAACCAATCCGAACGGGGTAACGGCGACGAATTGCACCAGTTGGCAGGCGGTACACACCCGCCGATGACAAGCCAACACGGGCTCATTATCGGTGACGATGAGAACTCGCTCAAGGCGAATCCGCGCGGGCCTGTTCTGCTGGAAGACCACCTTCTCATCGAGAAGACCCAGCACTTCGATCACGAGCGCATTCCGGAACGCATCGTCCATGCTCGGGGTGTAGGCGCGCGTGGATATTTCGAGTTGACCGATTCGTTGAAAGGTATCGTACGGCCAGGAATTTTTACCCGCGTGGGTGAGAAAACGCCCGTATTCGTTCGCTTTTCGACTGTTGCGGGCAACATGGGGTCCAGCGACATGGCGCGCGATGTTCGCGGCTTCGCGGTGAAGTTCTACACGCCGGAGGGCAATTGGGACTTGGTCGGCAACAATATTCCCGTGTTCTTTATTC